>JBGOVA010000100.1:0-16389 GCA_041477875.1 Micropepsaceae bacterium
ATCGTCGGCCGTCGCGAGAGCTCGAAGCACCTGATCGAGGACAGCGGGCAAATCGCCGGAGCGCTCGGCGTTCCGCTGAGGCTTCTCGAACACAACGGACAATCTCAGCCGAGGAAGCAAGAGCGGCAGGAGGCGGGCGACATAGCGACCGCCGTCCGGCGGCTCGGCGCGACGCTTGCGGTCGTCGACACCGACGATCCGATCGTCGGCGCGCTTCTTGCGCGCCCGCGCCATCTGCGCGAGATGGGAACCCCGTTGCTGTTGCTCAAGTCCGCCAATTAGTGCTGCAACACGGACGCGTCGATGTCCCCGACGCGCGTCTTCCCGATCAGCGCCATGCTCGTGCGCAACTCGCGCTTCATGGTCTCGAGAACGCCGGTGACGCCCGCCTCGCCTTTCGACGCCACGCCGTAAACCCACGCGCGCCCGATCATGCAGGCCTTGGCGCCCAATGCCAGCGCGCGCGTCACGTCCTGTCCCGAGCGAATGCCCCCGTCCATCAGCACGGTCGTCTTCGACCCGACCGCCGCGGCAATTCTCGGCAGCGCCGCGATGCTCGACGTCGCCGCATCGAGCTGCCGCCCGCCGTGGTTCGAGACGACGATGCCGTCAGCGCCTGCCGCCACGGCCTCGCGCGCGTCGTCTTCGTCGAGCACGCCCTTGATGATGAGCGGTCCTTTCCACTGGCTCCGCACCCACTCGAGATCTTTCCACGTGACGCTCGGGTCGAGCGCATTCGACGTCCAGACAAGCAACGCGCCCAGCGACGTCGCGTCCTTGACCACGCCGTGCAAATTCCCGAACGTGAGCGGCCGTCCCCGCACGACGACATCGTGAATCCACGCGGGGTGCCGCACGACATTCCAGCCGAGCTTGAGTCGCGACAGCGACGACAGCCTCACGCCGAACCCGTTGCGGATGTCGCGATAGCGCGTGCCCAGCACCGGCAGGTCGACGGTGAACACAAGTGCGCCGCAATTCGCTGCCGCGGCGCGCGCGATGATCTCACGCACCACGCCGCGGTCTTTCATCATGTAGAGCTGGAACCAAAACGGCTTCGACGTTGCCCGCCGCACCTCTTCGATCGGACAGATGCCGACCGTCGACAACGTGAACGGAATACCGGCTTTCTCCGCCGCTCGCGCCGCTTGTGCCTCCGCGCGGCGCGCCATCATGCCCGCGAAACCCACGGGCGCCAGGATGATCGGTAATTCCATCCGCTGTCCGAACAGCGTGACCGACATGTCGATCGACGACACGTCGCGCAGCACCTTTTGCTTCAGCGCCAAGCGTTGCAGGTCGTGGCGATTGGCGTTGAGCGTCGCCTCTTCGAAGGCGCCGCCGTCGACATAGTCGAACATCACGCGCGGCAACTTCCGCCGCGCCAATTCGCGATAGTCGGAAACGGAGGCGGGTGCGAGCATCGGTCAGTCCTCTCGATTCGTGGCTGCGTCTGGTTCTATGGCTATCGCACCCAATTCTCGACCCTCAGGTTCGGCACCCGCTCGAACTCCTTCATGTTGGCGGTTACAAGCACCAGCCCTCGCCGCACGGCCTGTGCCGCAATCAAATAGTCGTACGCGCCGATAGGTCGCCCTTTGCGTTCAAGTTCGGCGCGAATCGCACCCGCGATTTCAGCGTCGCCCTCATCAAAGGTTAGTTTGGCGAGTGTGTCGAGAAAGAGGGCAAACTTCTTGAGATTTGCGTCGACGCGCGCGCTTTTATAGGCACCGAAGAAAAGTTCGAATGCGGTCAACGTCGAGACAAAAAAAGTATGCCCCCTCCCTCCTTCTTCCTCTAAGCGGACGCGAACGTGCACGGGCGCACCATTGATGGCGGCGATGCAGACGTTCGTATCCAAAAGATGACTCACAAAATGGGCGTACGCTTGGCCGGCTTAGGTTGCCGCGGCCTCTTGGGAAACTTTCCGGGAATTGCGTCGATCGCCGCGAAGACCTCGGACAAATTCACGAGAGTCGGCTCAAGCAATACGCCGGCGCCGACGCGCTTGATCTTGACCTCCGTGCCCGGGAAGCGAAACTCCTTGGGCAGACGTACAGCCTGACTTCGCCCTGACATGAAAAGCTTAGCCTTGGCCGTCATGCCGACCTCCAATCGCTTGATATATATCAGTGATATATATCACGCCTTGGATGCTTGTTCAACGACCTGAGAGAATGTACCGCCGGCCTAGGCCGCCGATCGTGGCGAAAAACTCGGCAACCGTCTCGTCGATGATCTGCTTGACCGGCTTCACGCTGTCGATGCGCCCCGCGACCTGGCCGCAGAGCGCAATCGACGCTTCCATGTCACCCCTGAAATAGAGGTCCTTCGCCCGCCCGAACTCGGCTATCACCGGCGGCCCCTGGTAGTTCGGCACAAGCTCGCGCTCGAGCCGCGTCGTCTTCTCCGTGCGCAACGCCCGCAGCGCCGGGCGCGAAAACTGATTGAGGAACACGGTGCTGGTGTCCTCGGCCTCGATGATCGCGCGCTTCCAGTTCTGATGCACGGGCGATTCGGCGGCCGACACCATGCGCGTGCCCATCTGCACGCCTTCGGCACCGAGCGCGAACGCCGCCGCCATCGTACGTCCGCACGTGATACCGCCCGCGGCAACGATCGGCACCTCGACCCTCTCGCGCACCAACGGCAGCAGAACCATCGACATCACGGGTTGCGGATTCTTGAACCCGCCGCCCTCCACGCCCTCGACGACAAGCCCGTCGACGCCCGCTTCGACGGCCTTCAACGCCGTCTTTAGCGTAGGCACGACGTGGAACACGATCAGGCCCATCGCCTTCAGTTCGCGGCAATACTTGCCTGGATCGCCGGCCGAGGTCGTGACGAACTTGACGCCTTCCTTGACCACCGCATCTTCGACGAATTGCAAAATGTTGGGGTTGCGGACGAAGGCGAGCGCGATATTCACGCCGAACGGTTTCGACGTCAGACGGCGCATCTTCTTGATTTCTTCGCGCACCGCATCGAGTTCGCCCGACGACGTCTCGATGATTCCGAGGCCGCCCGCATTGGACACGGCCGAGGCCAATTGCGCGCGCGCGATCCAGCCCATCGGCGCCTGCACGATCGGATATTCGACGCCGAGCATTTTGGTGACGCGGTTCTCAAATGGCATAGAAGGAACTCCCTGTTTCGCTTAGCGCAGAGCGATGGTTCGCTTGGCCTTCACGACCAGCACCTGCCGTCCTTCACGAAGCACGACGAGCTCGACCACGCTGTCTTGAGGTCCCTGCAAGCCCCGCGCGAAGAAATAGAACGGCGCGCCGCCCTTCGCATAGCTGCCGTCGATCGCGATCACGCCGTCGCCGGCTTTGAGCCCCGCCCTTTCGGCCGGACTACCGCGTTGAAGTTGAGTGAGCTTGGGAAACGGCTCGCCCTCTTCGAGCCGCGCGCCGATGCCATAGGGGTCATAGGGCGGCGGAACATCCGCGCGCGCCGACGTCGCAAGCCCGACAAGCGCACACAAGACCAACGCGAGCACCCGCTCCATGGCGATCCTCTCCGTGATTTTCGGGCCGCACCATACCCGAACGTCACGCATTTGATACACGCCCGGCATTGGCGGCGCACCGAGGGCCGTGCGACTATTTCGGCATGGCGAACGTCCAGACCGTCGAGACGATTCTGCGAGGCGCTGCGCTCTACGCCGCAGCCGGTGCGATCTTCGCGGCGGCATTTCTGGCGCTCGGCCTGCCGCGTCGAGTGAGCATTGCGGCATTGACGCGCGAGCCAAAGCCCGACACGTTGCCGCCTTCCAACGCACCGCCATCAATACACCGGATGTCACGATGAGCCGCGTCAAGGCTTTGACTCTTTTTGCCCTGCTGGCGCTTGCCGCCTGCGGCGAAAGCACGCCGCAAGGCCAACAAAAATCGGCGGGCGCTGCGCCGCCGCTTCACTTGGCCTGCACCACGCCCGAACAAGCCGGCGTCAAAGCCCGCGACGTGACGCACAAACTCGTCGAGGCCAAGAAGGACGGCAAGATCACGCCCGACCAATACAACGCCTTCAACACCACGATGGGCCAAGGCTTGAACGCATGGAGCGAGCGGCAGGATCTCGTCGCGTACTGCGGCGCGCTCGACCGCATCGTGAAAGACGCCGCCCTCCAATAGCCGGACTTTGACGTCAGAAAGCGGAGTGCGCGCAGGCGTCCTGCGCACCATCTTTGCGGTAATCCAAACGAAGGATCCGCACGATGAGCTTCAAAATCACAGGATTGGATACCGCCCAGTTCGAACACCTCTTCGGCCTCAGCGACGAGGAACTCGCGCGTCATCAGGCAAAGCGTTACATCGCCGACGCAAAGCCCGGCTTTCCGTGCCGGGTGACGTTGGAGGATGCCGAACCCGGCGAATCCATGCTTCTGGCGCCCTATCGCCACCAAACCTCCCACACGGCCTACGCGTCGGAAGGTCCGATCTTCGTCCGCGAACGGCCCAAGCCGCGCGCCGAATGGATCGATGAAATCCCCGAGCAGCTGGCGTCGCGCCTGATCTCGCTCCGCGCCTACGACGCGCAAGGCATGATGATCGACGCCGACGTGGTCGAAGGCCGCGCTCTTGAGCCGCTGATCGAGCGCTTCCTCGCCAACGGCGAAGCGAGCTATCTCCACGCGCATTTCGCGCGCCGCGGCTGCTACGCCGCGCTGATTGAGCGTCATTGAAGATGCCGCATCGCATGACGCCGCAGGAATGGGCGCTTCTGGTGACGCTCTCGATCGTCTGGGGCGCCTCGTTTTTCTTCTCCAAGGTGGCGGTCGCAGATATCCCGCCGCTGACGCTGGCGTTCGGGCGCGCCGCGATCGCCGCAATCGCACTCATTGCCGCCGTCGCGTGGAGCCGGCAGAGGATTCAGCTCACCGGCAAGATGCTGCAGGCGTTCGTGATCATGGGCACCCTCAACAACGCGCTGCCCTTCAGCCTGATCTTCTGGGCTCAGCAGTCGATCCCGGCCGGCCTCGCCTCGATCCTGAACGCGACGACGCCCTTCTTTGCCGTTTTCGTGGCGCATGCCTTCACGACGGACGAAAAAGCCTCCCCGCGAAAACTCCTCGGCATCGTCTGCGGCATCGCAGGCGTCGCCGCCCTCACCGGTCAATCGCTTACCTCCGTTTCCGGAGCCACGCTTTGGGCGCAGGGCGCATGCCTTGCCGCAGCATTGTCGTATGCCGTAGCCGGTGTTTTCGGCCGCCGCTTTCGCGCCCTGCCGGCTCTTATTCCAGCCGCGGGTCAACTCTGCGCAAGCACGTTGCTCATGTTGCCGATCATGTCGATCGTCGACCACCCGTGGACCCTTCCCATGCCCTCGCTCGAAAGCCTCGCAGCGCTAGGCGCGCTCGCGCTCGTTTCGACGACCTTCGCCTACGTCCTCTATTTCCGCCTCCTGGCAACGGCCGGCGCAACCAACCTGCTTCTCGTCACGATGCTGATCCCGGTCAGCGCAATTCTGCTCGCCGCCCTCTTCCTCAACGAACACCTCGAACTGCGCGAGTACGCCGGCATGGCGATCATCATCGCCGGTCTCATCGTCGTCGACGGGCGCCTGATCGCGGCCCTTCCGAGAGCGGTCACGTGGCGTCGTGCAGAATGATGCCGAGCGTATAACGCTCGCCGCGGCGCAACGTGCTCACGCCATGTCGCATCGCGACGCGCGAGAATCCCTTCGCCGAACGCACCGGGCGATGATTGACGGCAAAGATCACCATGTCGCCTTGGTCGAGCGGCACGACCTCGGCCCGAGTCTGCCGTCGCGGCGCGGTCTCCGTCAGCACGAATTCCCCGCCGTCGAAATCCTTCCCCGGTGCGCCCAACAACACCGCCGCCTGCAGCGGAAACTGAATGCCGCCATAGAGATCCTGATGCAGGCGATTGTAGTCGCCGGGTCCGTATTTCAGCATCAGCGGCGTGGGACGCGTCTGACCCTGCGCATGGCACTGCGCGAGAAACGACTGAAGCTCCGCCGGATATTGCACGTCGCTTCCGAGCGTCGCGGACCAAGCATTGGCGACCGGCGCAAGGTGCTCGTAAAGCGTGTGCCGCAACGCTTCGATGGCGCCGGGCAACGGGTAGGCAAAGTACTGGTACTCCCCTTGCCCAAAGCCATGCCGCGCCATGACGACCCGGCTGCGAAAGAGGCCCTCTTGTGCGTACCAGCCGCGGACATGCGCACAGTCTTCGGCCGCGAACGCGCCGCGCACGAGCGCGTGGCCCGCCTGGTCGAGCTCGCGCTCGATACCCGTCCAATCGACGTTGGGAAGAACCGCCGCGCCTTCCTTGCGCGCGGCGGTTTTTGAACGTGCGGACATGCGGCCTACTCCGCCGCTTCCTTCGCAAGCAGCGCCTTCTTGCGCTTCGTCCCGAAGTGATAGCCGCCCAAGCTGCCGTCGCTCGCCACGACGCGGTGGCAGGGAATGGCGACCGCAATCTGATTGGCGCCGCACGCCTGCGCCACGGCGCGCTGCGCCGTCGGATGGCCGATCGCCTTCGCGATCTCGCCGTAGCTGCGCGTCTTGCCCGCCGGGATCCGGCGCAACGCCTGCCACACACGTTCCTGAAACGCGGTGCCGCGAATATCGAGCGGCAGTTCGAGCGCCTTCGCCGGCTCTTCGACGAGCGCGACCACCCGCTCGAGCGCGCCTTGAAGCTCGCCCGCCGCATCGACCAGCGTGGCCTTCGGAAAGCGCGATTGCACCGCCTCGCGTGCGGCCTTCGCGCTGTCGCCGAACGCAAGCGCGCACAAGCCCCGCTCGCTCATCGCGATCCCGACGAACCCCAGCGAGCACCGCGCCACGCCGGCCTGCAGCGTCAACGCCGCGCCGCCCGTTTTCACGTCGCGCGGCTTGGCGCCGAGGCGCCGGCTCGCTTCATAGGCGCGGCTCGACGAATTGAATCCGGAATCGTAGAGCGCCGCCGTCACCGTCTCGCCGCTCTTCAATCGCTCGCGGAACATCTCGACACGCTTGGCCAAGGCGTACTGTTTGGGCGAGAGCCCCGTCGCTTCCTTGAACAGACGATGGAACCGCCCTTCGCTGAAGCCCGCAGCACGCGCGAGGGTGCTGACGCTCGGGATCGTTTCCTCGCGTTCCAACCGACGGCACGCCTTCGTGATCATCTCGGCGACGCGCGCGCCCTGCGACGGCTCGTCCGGCTTGCAGCGCAAACAGGCGCGATACCCGGCCCGGCGCGCCGACGCGATATCGTTGAAGAACTCGATATTCTCGCGTTTGGCCGATTTCGCCGGACACGTGGGTCGGCAATAGATGCCGGTCGTCTTCACCCCGATGATGAAATGTCCATCCGCGTTCGCATCGCGCGCCGCCAAGGCGCGATATCGCACCGCATCCCCGACATAGGTTTGATCGCTACGCACGATCTCGTGTTCCAAGTTCAGCATCTTAAGGCTCCCGGTGTTCGATCATGCCTTAAGATGGCGTCCGCCCGACGCTACCGCACCCCGCTTTCTGACGCCAAATCGGAACTCAGGGCCGATATCCCGTCGCGCGCGGCCCAGCGGCCCGCAAGGGCGCCGCGAGATTGGCAAATTCACAAAGCATCTTCCGCGTATCGCGCGGGTCGATGATCTCCTCGATGCCGAACTTCTCGGCCGTGCGGAACGGCGAACGTACCCGGTTGAGCCGCTCGTCGATCTCCGCGCGCAGCTTCACCGGATCCGCCGCCGCGTCGAGATCGCGCCGATAGGCCGCCTCGATCCCGCCTTCAAGTGGCAGCGAACCCCAATCGCCGGAAGGCCATGCATAGCGGAACGGCACGCGCGTCGCGTTGCTCATGGCGGCGCCCGCGACGCCGAACGCCTTGCGGATCAAAATCGTGCACCACGGCCCGCTCGCCTGATAGATCGCCGTCATCGCCCGCGCGCCATGCCGGATCGTCGCCGCCTGTTCCGCTTCAAGCCCGATGCGAAACCCCGGGATGTCGACGAGATGCACGACGGGCAGATGAAACGTCTCGGCCAGATCGACGAAGCGCGTGACCTTCAGGCTCGATTCCGCCGTCCACGCCCCGCCATAGACGTAAGGATCGCTTGCGAGCACGGCGACCGGCCAGCCGTCGAGCCGCGCCAATCCCGTGATCGACGAGCGCCCGTGCTGACGCCCGATCTCGAGGAACGAGCCTTGGTCGACGACGGCCTCGACGATCGAGCGCATCTTGTAAACCTGCCGGCGCGATTGCGGCACGATCTTGATCAGCTTTTCCTCGCGCCGTTCCGGATCGTCGTCTTGCGCCCCGCGCGGCGGCAGCCCGTGCACCGAAGACGGCAGATACGACAAGAACCGCCGCGCGCGCGAAAAACCTTCGTCCTCGCTCTCCACTTCGTCGTCGACCGCGCCGTTCTTCGCGTGGATCGAACTGCCGCCGAGCTCTTCCTTCGTCAGGTCTTCGCCGATCTGTTTGACGACCGGCGGCCCCGCCGTGAACATCTGCGCCGTGCCTTTGACGATCATCGAATAATGGCTCGTCACGACGCGCGCCGCGCCCAAGCCCGCAACCGAACCGAGCGCCAGCGACACCACCGGCACCGTCGCAAGGTTGGCGACGACATCGTCCCACGCGGGGTTGGCCGGCACATAGGTGAAACCGGTCTGTTCGTAGGTCTTGACCGATCCGCCACCGCCCGAGCCGTCGATCAGGCGGATGATCGGCAGGCGCAACTCACGCGCCATCTGCTCGGCGACTTCCTGCTTGCGCTTGCCCGCCATATCGGCCGAGCCGCCGCGCACGGTGAAATCGTCGCCGGCAACGACCACGGTGCGCCCCTCGATCGTCCCGCGCCCGAACAGGAACGGCACCGGCGTAAAGCCCAGCATCTCGCCGTCCGGTCCGTACTGCGCCTGCCCCGTGATCGAACCGATCTCGTGAAACGAGCCCGCGTCGAGCAGCCGCTCGATCCGCTCGCGCACGGTCAACTTGCCGAGCGAGCGGTGCTTCGCGACCCGCTCCTCCCCGCCCATCTCGCGCGCCAGCGCCTGACGGCGGCGCAGTTCTTCGATGTCGTTCTCCCAAGACATGGGCCTATGCCGCCTTGCGCTTCTCGGGCGTGAACTCGACGCCGAGCTTGCGGATCGCATGCACGAAATTGTTCGGCGCGATGTCGATCTCGCCGGTCCAGCGCATGTCTGGAAACCGCGTAAATATCTGGCGATAGACCGCTTCGAGTTGCATGTTGGCGACCCGCTGGCCCAGGCACACATGCGGGCCCCAGCCGAACGCCACGTGATCCTTCGCGTTGGCGCGCGTCACATCGAAACGATCGGGGTCGGCAAACACCTCCGGGTCGCGGTTCGCGGCGCTGTAGTACATGATCACCTTCTCGCCCTCGGCGATCTTCTGCTCGCGGATCTCCGTGTCTTGCGTCGCCGTCCGCCGCATATAGATGACAGGCGAAACCATGCGGATGGCCTCGTGCACCATGTTGGGCAGAAGCTCGGGTTTCGCCTGCACTTTCGCTTTCTCGCCGGCGAATTCCGTCAGCAGTTTCATGGTGCCCGAGATCGAATTGCGCGTCGTGTCGTTGCCCGCAAACACGATCAAAAGCCACGATCCGTCGAGATACTCGTCCGACAACAGATCGCCCTGCACTTTCGCCTTGGCGAGCGCCGTCAGCAGGTCCTCGCGCGGATTCTTCCGCCGCTCGTGCAGCATGTGGCGACCATAATCGAACATCTCCTGCACGCTCGACATGAAATCGGCGAAAAACTTCGGATCGATCGCCCCGAAATTCTTCTCGGCGACCACATAGCCCGCGATCTCCAGGAAATGCATCCACCGCACCAGCTTCGGCCGGTCGGACTCGGGAATGCCGAGAATCTCCGACAGTGTATAGAGCGGCAATTCCGCCGACACGTGTTCGACGAGATCGCACTTGCCCATCGTCGCGATCGCATCGAGCAATTGAGTCACCTTCGCCTCGACCTTGACCTTCAGGTCCGCGACATATTTCGGCGTGAAAAACGGCAGATGCTCGCGCCGCAACTCGAAATGGATCGGCTGATCCATGTTGATCATCTGGTCGAGCGACGCGCGGTGCAGAATGGGATGGCGCATTTCGGGTTTGCCGTAGCCCATCAGAATGCCGCCCTTTTGCGACGAGAAGATCTGCGGCTTGAGCGACACGTCCTTGACGTCGTCATAGCGCGTCAAGGCCCAGAATCCGCCGCCGAACTCCGGGGATTCCTTACACCAGCAAACGGGCGCGTTCTCGCGCATCGCCTTGAAGGCAGGATAAGGCTGGCCTTTCAAGAACCCCTCAAAATGCGCCAGGTCGACGGGTGGCGTGAACGGAAACCTGCGACCGTATTTCGGCTCGGGCGCGTAGGTTTCGAGAATTTGGTCGGCGAGCGGCTTCAGCATGGGCTGCGAACTCCGATGGCAAATGGCGGTGGCCCAAGCATCGGCCCCGCAGGCGGCGGCGGTCAAGCCTTTCGCCGCTTCGCCGGCGGCGCATAGAGTGCGGCGAGCGTCGCCGACTGCGCGTGCACGGCCGCCCGCAAAGCCTCCGGCGCAACGACCTCCACATCCGTGCCGAGCGAAAGCATGTCGCGCGTCGCTTGCGCGACGGACTCGATTGGAATGGTCACGCGCCACCGATCTCCACGGATTTTCTTCGCCAAGGTCTTCACCGCTTTCTCGATCGCCGCACCGAGGAAGTTCAGCCGATGGCGCCCCCGCTCGCTCACGATGAGCGTCGCGCTATCCCGATAGAGACTCGCCTCGAACGCCTGCGACGACTTCAACCAATGCGCGGCAAGATCGAACCCGGGCGGATATGCGAAACTCTCTTCCCGCGCTGCCGCCTCCAAAATCTTCGACACACGATAGGTTCTGACTGAGCGCTCCGCCCGCGCCACGAGATACCAAACACCGGCCTTCAAAACCAAACCGAGCGGATCGAGATCGCGCTCGACGATCTTGTCCCAGCTTTCGTAGCGCACCCGAAGCTTGCGCGAAGCCCATACGGCTTCAGCGACGATGCGCAGCAACGGACCCGAGTCGGGATCGCGGTACCAAGGCGTCGCATCGAAATGAAAGCGGCTGGCGACGCGATCGGCGGCAACCCGCGCTTCGACCGGCAGAGCCGCAAGCAGTTTCAACCGCGCCGCGGCCGAACTCTCGCGCAAGCCCAAATCCGCCGCCGGCCCCGGCATCCCGGCAAGGAACAACGCTTCACCTTCCGCCCGCGTCAGCCCGGTCAATTTCGTGCGATAGCCCTCGAGCAGCTGAAAGCCGCCGGCGCGCCCGCGCTCCGCATAAACGGGGACGCCCGACGCGCTCAAACCGTCGATGTCGCGATAGATCGTGCGCACGCTGACCTCGAATTCGCCCGCCATCGCTTCGGCACTCATCCGCCCGCGCGTCTGCAACAGCATCAGAATCGAGAGCAACCGGCTCGCCCGCATCGCGAAATATTATCATAAAACATGACAGCCGATGTCAGGTTTATAGGAACAACCTCGCGAAACGTGAGCAAGAGACACCGATGATCCTTTCGAGGCGAAACATGATGATTTTGACGGCATCGAGCACATGGCTCTGCCTCGGCGCGACGGCGCCGGCGCTACCCTGCTGTCCGGTCCTCGAGCTCAGGCAATACACGCTCCATCCCGGAAAGCGCGACGTCCTGATCGAGCTGTTCGAGCGCGAGTTCATCGAACCGCAAGAGGCGCTCGGCATCTGCATCGCCGGCCAGTTTCGCGACCTCGACAACCCGGATCGCTTCGTCTGGCTGCGCGGCTTTCCCGACATGCCGACGCGCGCCCGCGCCTTGAACGCATTCTACACGGGCCCGGTCTGGAAGGCGCATCGCGCGGCGGCCAACGCCACGATGATCGATTCCGACAACGTCTTATTGCTTCGCCCGGCCCGCGCGAACACCGGCTTCAATCTCGGCGCCAAGCGAGCGCCCGCCGGCGCGCAGCAAAATCCGGGCGGTTTGCTGATCGCCACCATCTACGACTTCGGCGCGCCCGTGCCGCCCGACTTTGTCGCCTTCTTCGAGCGCGAAATGCAGCCTGCACTCGAAGAAGCGGGCGCTCCGGTCCTTGCGACCTTCGTCACAGAGAACAGCCCCAACAATTTTCCCGCGCTGCCGGTCCGCGAAAACGAGAATGTTTTCGTGTGGTTTTCCGCATTCGCGGGCGCCGACGCGCACCGGGCGCATCTCGACAGGCTTTCCCGTTCCACACCCTGGCAGTCGGCGTCGGCCCGCCTGCGCGCGAAACTCAAAGCCGATCCGCAAATCCTCAGACTGTCGCCCACCGCGCGATCGCTTCTGCGCGGCTGAGACGCGGGTTGCACACCCCGCGCCGCCGCATCAAGATGCGCCATGCGCATAGGAGTGGCACTGGGCGGTGGCGGCGCGCGCGGCTGGGCGCATATCGGCGTATTGCGCACGCTGATGGCTGCCGGCTTCGAGCCCGACGTCATCGCGGGCACGTCGATCGGCGCGATCGTGGGCGGCGCCTACGCCGCGGGCAAGCTGGATGAACTTGAGAAATTCGCGCTCTCTCTCGACCGGCGTACGATCTGGCGGTTGGCCGATCTCAACCTCGGAAAGGGCGGCGGGCTCGTCATCGGCGAGCGGGTCGCCCAATCGCTGACCGACATCATCGGCACGCACGACATCGCCTCGCTGAAAAAGAAATTCACCGCCATCGCGACGGAGATTCTGACCGGCCACGAAATCTGGCTCGACGAAGGCGATCTGATCACCGCGATGCGCGCCTCTTATGCGATGCCGGGCATCTTCGTGCCCGTCGCCATCGATGATCGTCCCTTGATCGACGGCGGCGTGACCAATCCCGTCCCCGTTTCCGCCTGTCGCGCGAAAGGCGCGACCTATGTGATCGCAGTCCCCTTGCCGGCAAGCCAAGCCCCGGGTGAACGCCTGTCGCGCCAATCCCCCGCCACCGACGCATCCGCCTGGAAGAAGGCATTGGCCGCGTTCCGCGAACCGGAGCGCTTCGTCGCCAAGCAGCTGTTCGGCGATGAACCCGGCGCGCTGACGACGGCGTCGGTGTCGGTCGCAGCGCTCAACATCCTGCTCGACCGCATGACGCGCGTGCGACTCGCCAGCGACCCGCCGGATGTGACGGTCACCTCGGAAATCGGACAGATTGCCCTGCTCGAATTCGACCGCGCCGATGAAGCCATCAAAATCGGCGCCGAAGCGACCGAGCGCGTTTTGCCTCAAATCAAAGAGGCTCTGTCCGGCGAAAAGAACTAGCGATTGGCCTGCGCGCCGAATTGCCGAACAAATATCTTGCTCACCGGTTGCGAGATCTTGGCCACGAGCGCGCGCATGAAGTCCGGATCGAGCCTGCGCGCACCGCGCATGCGATCAAAGTCGACGTTCGCGCATCGGCCGTACGCCATCGACCAGTCGCTGAAATCACGCTGCACGATCGGCTGATCCTGAACCACGGTCAGGCCCGCATGCCGGGAATCTCGCTGTATTCGGGCAAGTGTGCGCTGGATCGTCTCGGGCGCACCTTCAAGAACCTGAAGAAAGGAAAAGTCGTCGTGCAGCAGCATGCCCGTCACGCCGTCCTGCGTGTTCCGCTTGCGCGCCTTTTCGAGCAACCGCTCGAGCTCGTCCTGCTCGAACGCCTTGGTCGCCGAACTGATGTAGACAACTTGATGCAGCATGACGTTTCACACAGGGGGGCTTTGGCTGGACCGAACGCGCCCAAGTCTGGGACCGAAAGCCTGAACGCGCGATCAAGGCGTGTGGTGAATGTCCGGCTAACGTCGCGAAACCGCGCTTTTGCCCGCGACACCGGGGGCCGCACCGGCGACAATCGTCACATGAAACCAAAAAATGGGAAATTCCCTCGCTGTGGCCGACTGCGCCGTCCCTTCCCTTTGGCACGGAAACCGGCTGATGTACGTTCGCCGCCGGGCCGTCGCACCGACAGGCTCGGGAGGAGGATCGGTAGAATGCGGACGCAAATTTCAAGGATTCTCGCGTTCGCGACGCTCGTCGCCCTCACGCCCTCGATTGCGGACGCCGCGACGCCTTCGTTTGTCGTCAAATGCATGCAAACGGGCGGTCCCATCGAGCAGAAGTACGGCACGTTCTACTTTTTCCTTAAGGACGGTTTTGTGAAGGGCTATGCCTGCAGCAACCCCGGACGTCCCTGCCAGATCGTTTCCCAAAACAATCAGACGGTTGTCTTTCAAACGCCCGGCGAGGCTCCCGACACGCTGACCATCGATCTGCGCACGGGTGCGATCCAACAGACGCGCTCGGACGGATTGCAGCGAACCTTCACTTGCAAGCAGATTCCCTACCAGCCTTAGAAACGGTGGCACGCGCGTCTCAGTGGGCTGTTGCGCCGCTTCGCTGACCTCTGGCAAGAAGGCGCGACGAACCGGACGAACATCGCGATGCCAACGACGACCGGCCCAGCGGCCGCGAGTGCAAACGGCGAGAATCTTGAACTCCTGCATCGCCAGCTCCTGGCCGATCCGTCGCTACAGTTCCGTTTCGAGCACGTCGAGCCGCCCCACCCGCCCGATTGGTCTTGGCTGGAGCCGTTGGCGCGGCTTCTGAGCTACCTCGCGCCCTTCATGAGCTACATATTTTGGGCCGGCGTCATCGTCGTCGCCGGGATGATCGTCTATGCGATCGTGACCGAGATCTTGCGCCGCCTCCCGTCGGGCAAGCGGGAAGCACCCGCGCCGTTCGTCGCGCCGGAACCCGAGTTTCGCCCCGCCGCCGCGCGCGCTCTCGCCCTCCTGGAGGAAGCCGACCGCTTGGCGCGAGAAGGGCGTTTCGGCGAGGCCGTGCGCGTCCTCTTGCATCGAAGCATCGACGACATGGAGCGCGCATTCCCGTCCGCGATCATGCCCAGCATGACGAGCCGCGAGATATCGCGGCTGCAGCACCTCTCGGCGCGCGGCCGCTCGACCTTTACGAAAATCGCGCAAGCCGTGGAAGCGAGTCTCTTCGGCGGCCGCGCAACGACGGCAGTGCAATACGCCGAATGCCGCAGCGAGTATGAAAGCTTCGTTTTCGAGGCGCCGGCCCGATGACGTCAGCTGACGCCGCACGAAGCACGCGCCCACCCGAAGTCTTCTCCGCGAAAGTCGCGATCGCTTTGTTCTTGGTCGGCGTGTTCTCGTTCTCGGCTTTCGTCACGCTCTCGACCTTCGCGCCCGAACTTGCAAGCGGCAACGATCCCGGCGCCCACGCGCTCTCGCGTTCCGCGATCGGCTACGCGGCGGCCGTAAAGCTCGCGCGTGCGCGCGGTGCGACCGTGACCGTCACCCGCACCGCACCCGGCACGCGCGCCTCCGCCCCGCTCGTCGTGCTCACGCCGCGATCGAAGCTCATGGCGACGGACATCGAGAAGCTCGCCGACTGGCGCGCGTTGATCATCCTTCCGAAATGGCTCGCGGTCCCGAATTTTACGCATCCCGGCTGGGTCTCCCAAGCCATCCCCCAATCCGAGGACTCCGTCGCCGAGATCCTCGAAGACATTGCCCCCAAAGCCACGGTCGCGCGCGCGACCGCGGCAGGCGCGCCCGTGCTCAAATACGACATCCGCGAAGGCGACGAACTTGGCGTGGCGGGCAATCTTCACCCCGGTGAAATCAAAAACCTTCAAACGGTGTCCGCGAAGGACCTCGTTCCCGTCTTGACGACGGCGGACGGCAAGACGGTTCTGGGCGTCGTCCGCATGAAGGGCAAACCGGACGCCTATGTCCTGACCGATCCGGACCTGCTCAACACCCAAGGCATCGCCGACATTGCGACGGCCGGCGTCGGGATGGCGATCCTCGACGCCTTGCGCGCACCGGGCGACCCGATCGCCTTCGACGTCACGCTCAACGGCTTCGAGCGCTCGCGAAGTTTGCTGCGTCTGGCCTTCGAACCGCCGCTCCTTGCCGCGACCTTGAGCTTGCTTCTTGCCGCCGCGCTCCTCGCCTGGCGCGCCGCAACGCGCGCGGGGCCCGCGGCCGCGCGCACGCGCGCGATCGCTCTCGGTAAGCGCACGCTCGCCGACAATTCCGCGGCCTTGATACGCCTGGCGCACCGCGAGCACATGATGAGCCGGCGCTATGCCGCCTTGGTCGGCATGTTGACCGCCGAGCGCATCGGCGTCTGGCACGGCGAGACGGACGAAACCGTCGACGACCTCGATCGCATCGGCGCGGCGCGCGGCGTCAGGCACAGATTCTCGGAGCTGGCGGCGGAGGCGTCCGCGGCCCAGACCGCAGCCGACACCGTTGCCGCCGCGCGCAAACTGCATTCGTGGAATGAGGAGATCGTTCGTGCAACTCGCTGACCTTCGTGCCGCCGCAGACCGCATCCGCGCCGAGATCGGCAAACAGATCGTTGGCCAGG
>JBGOVA010000151.1:0-11293 GCA_041477875.1 Micropepsaceae bacterium
GATTTTAGATGAAGCCTCTTGGTCGTGAGCAGCGGAAACCCGTCGGCCAAGTCGAACCGCATCTGATACCCGAACACCGAGATCGTGCCCGTCCCCGTGCGATCGTGCTTCTTCACGCCGTGGCGCAGCACGTGCTCCATCAAATCGAGGTATTGGCGCATCGGCGGATGGTCCTGAATCGGCCCTCGATCCTACTTGGTCCCCAATTGGCGCTGAAGGGCCGGTTTTCCAGCGTCCCCAATTGCTTCATCTTTTAACCCGGAGCGCCTATATAAGAGCTGCCGGCTTGCCGGCTATGGCGATAAACGCGCGTGCAATAAACGGATCGGACCCGGGGGCGGTACCCGGCGCCTCCACCACCTGGGCAGGCCAATTCCTGTTCAAGAGGGCCTGCTCAGCTGTGGGGGCGAACTAGGATCGACGAACGCGTAAAGACGTTGCTTTCGCCCGGTATGGTTCCGCCGTTATCGGGCTGTCTGTATAGGTGCCAACGACAATGAAATGGCCCTCGCTGCCTAATAGGTAAGCGCGGCTCGGAGGGGCGCCGGGCAACAGAAGCCCCTCCACCTTATTTCTTCCTGGGAGCGCGGGCATCTTGCCCGCTCTTATGCTGGAAGAAGAGCGGGCGCGACGCCCGCGCTCCCAGGGATTATCGTTTCCCAAACAACTGCGCGACACCGGCGCAGGCGATGCAGGCCGCGCCGCCAAACGCCACCGTCTCCGGCACGCCGATATGGTGCGACAGCCAGCCCGCCGCGAGCGCGCCCATCGGCATCATCCCCATGAACGCCATCACATAGTAGGCCATCACGCGCCCGCGCATGGCGTCGCTCGTCACAGTCTGGATCAGCGTGTTGGTCGAAATACCCTGCATCATCAATCCGCTTCCCGCCGGCACGAGCAGCGCGAGCGACAGCGCCAGGTTCGTCGACTGAGAGAAGAAAATCAAAAACAGGCCGAACAGCACTGCGCTCATCGTCGGCACGCGGTGCAAAAGTCCCTGCGCGACCCGGCTCATGCCGAAGGCGCCGACCAGCGCGCCCGCCCCGACACCCGACATCAGAAGGCCGAGACTTTCCGACCCGCCGTGCAGAATGTCGCGCGCGAACACCGGCATCAGCGTCAGATAGGACGCGCCGAAGAAACTCGACGTCGCAAGCAACACCAGCATCGTGCGCATCTGCGCATGCGTCGCGACATACCGAA
The DNA here is from genome assembly GCA_041477875.1 of Micropepsaceae bacterium. GTDB lineage: Bacteria > Pseudomonadota > Alphaproteobacteria > Micropepsales > Micropepsaceae > SZUA-430. The sequence continues at coordinate 1,207 of JBGOVA010000151.1, forward strand.
ACCCATCGCGCAAATCTGCCAGCGGATGGCTGGGCAGGCGCGCGGGTTGCGGCATCACACGCATGAGCGTCAGACTCGTCAGCACCGCCAAATAGGACGCGGCATTGAGCGCAAAGCACCAGCCCTCGCCCACGATCCCGACGACGAACCCCGCCGCCGCCGGACCGACAAGCCGCGCCGAATTGAACATGATCGAATTCAACGTAATCGCCCGCGGCAGGTCTGCGCGTCCCACCATCTCGACCGTGAACGATTGGCGCGTCGGAATATCGAAGGCATTCGCCGTGCCGGACAAGGCCGCGATTGCAATGATATGCCAAACCTGCACCACGCCCGTCAGCGTCAGCAGCGCCAGCACCGTCGCAAACGTCATCATCAACGATTGCGTGATGAGCAAAATGCGGCGCCGATTCAGGCGGTCGGCGACAACGCCTGCGAACGGCGACACGAACAACACGGGCGCCTGCGATGCAAAACCGACGAAGCCCAGCAACAGCGGCGAGCCCGTCAAGCGATAGACCAGCCAGGACTGTCCGATCGCCTGCATCCAGAAGCCGATGAGCGAAATCGACTGACCTGTGAAGAACAAACGGTAGTTGCGATGACGAAAGACGCTGAACAGCGCGCCTTTCTGCGGAACCACGGGCGCCGGCGCTTCAAGCGCGGTGACGGCGTTCGTGTCTATGTCGGGTGTTTTTTGCAATGCGGGCGCAACCTAGGGCCCGCATTGCACGATGAAAAGAGCGCCGGCGTCGCAGGCGCCCGCATTTCAAAATGTTTCAACGTTTCGCGAGCAGGTCGCGTATTTCCGTCAAGAGCTTCACGTCTTCCGGAGGTGCCGGCGGAACTGCGGACGCGGGCGGCGGCTGGCGCCGCAGCTTGTTGATGCCTTTCACCACCAAGAACAAAACGAACGCTATGATCACGAAATTGATGGCCACGGTCACGAAATGACCCCAAGCAAGCACCGCGCCTTGCTTTTTCGCCTCGTCGAGAACCGTTGCCGTGACGGTACTGTTCAAGCCGAAAAAATAATTCGAGAAATCGACGCTGCCGAGCGCCCCGACCAAGGGCATGATCATGTCGCCCACGAGCGAATCGACGATCTTCCCGAACGCCGCACCGATGATGACGCCGATGGCCAGATCGACGACGTTGCCTTTGAGTGCAAACTCCCTGAATTCCTTGAGCATGGCGGTGAGCCCCTTTTGAAGCAGGAGAGCGGCCGCCCGATTCGACGGCGCCCGTCCGTCAAATTAGCACGCGCCGGCCCGACGACGCGCGGACGGCGCAAATCCCGCTTGCAATCGTCCGTACCCGGAGGCTCGATAGGCAACCACCGCCATTCAAAGTTGAGCCCCGCCAATGTCCCTTTCGCCAGCGCCTCTGTTCACGCCCTTCAAGCTGAAGGACCTGACCTTGCCCAACCGCATCGTCATGGCGCCGATGACGCGCTCGAAGAGCCCGAACCAAGTTCCGGGCCCCGATGTCGCGGCCTACTACGCCAGGCGCGCCGAAGGCAGCGTCGGCTTGATCATCACCGAAGGCGTCGCGCCCGATCATCCCGTCGCGCTCAACGACCACAACGTGCCCAACTTCCACGGCGACGCGCTCGACGGCTGGGCGAAAGTGCTGAAAGCGGTGAAGGCGAAGGGCGGGCTCATCATGCCCCAGCTCTGGCACACCGGCCTCATGCGCAAACCAGGCTCTGGCCCCAACCCGCATCTCACGGGCGTGGGTCCTTCAGGCCTCGCAAAGCCCGGCAAGAAGGTCACCGAGCCCATGACCGACGCCGAGATCGACGAGGTGATCCAAGGCTACGCGACCAGCGCGCGCCATGCGCAGGAGCTCGGCTTCGACGGCGTCGAAGTGCACGGCGCGCACGGCTATCTGATCGATCAGTTCTTCTGGGCAGGCACCAACGAACGCACGGACGTCTACGGCGGCGACATGGTCAAACGCACGCGCTTCGCCGCCGACGTCATCCGTGCGATCCGCAAGGCGGTGAGCCGCGACTTTCCCGTCCTGCTGCGCTTCTCGCAATGGAAGCAGCAGGACTACACGGTCAAGCTCGCACCGACGCCGCAAGCGCTCGAGCAATTTCTGCAGCCGCTGGCCGACGCCGGCGTCGATTGCTTCCACTGCTCGACACGCCGCTTCTGGGAGCCCGAATTCGAAGGCTCCGACCTGAACCTCGCCGGTTGGACGAAAAAGATCACGGGCCTCCCCACGATCACCGTCGGCTCCGTCGGTCTGAACGAGGAATTCATCGCGACCTATCGCGGCCAATCGGCAAGCCCCGCCTCGCTCGACCGCCTGATCGAGATGTTTTCGCGCGGCGATTTCGACCTCGTCGCCGTCGGCCGCGCGCTCATCGTCAACCCGAACTGGGCCCACATGGTGCAATCCGGCAAGTTCGACGAGCTGAAGCCGTTCTCGCTCGAAGCCCTGCCCAACCTGCACTAAACGTCAGGCGCGTCCTTTCGTATCGAGCCAAACTTTCAAGCGGTCGAGCTTGCCGGCCAGCTCCTCCATCTCGTCCTCGCTCCACGGCTCGAACATATCGCGGTAGACGGGCACGAGCGCTTGGATCGCGCTCGCATGCGCCTCAAGTCCCTTCTGCGTCATGAACAATTGTTTCGAGCGCCCGTCGCCCGGCGCCGGCACTGCGCGCACATAGCGGCGGCCGATCAGCTTCTGCACGGTCTTAGTAATGCCCGGCTGCGGCTGCTGCAGCGCCGCGGCGACCCCGCTCACCGTCTTCGCCTCCTCCGGCCGATGCGAGAAGTGATTGAGGATGACGAACTGCGGAAACGGCAGCTTGAACGCCGCGAGCGCACGCGACGCGCGGGCGTCCGACAGCTGATTGATGATGCCGATCCATGTGAGGATGCGCCACACCAGCCGCACTTCATTTTCAGTTGGGCGCTTCATGCGCGACGAGGTCTCACGCGCGGATGATGTCATCAAGCTCCCGCCGCGGGCTGGGCTCGACCGGCGCCGCGCGCCCAAGCCTGAAGAACATCTGCACCGTGTCGCTCTTCGGCAATGCCAGCGCGCTCTTGTGCTCGGCGAGCAGCGGCAACATCTCCGGGAATTCCTGCAGCGCCTGGCTGAGCGGTTGCACCGACAGCCCGAGCTCCGTCGCCTTGAGATTGGCGCGCGCGTATGCCGCGCCGGCCGCAAGCTGCGCACGGCGGTCGTTCGTCGAGGTCACGATCCACGCGAAGGCCGGCGAATTCGTCAACTGCCCGTCGATGAAATCGATCGTTTGCTGGCGAATGGTGCCGTCGCCCTTCATCGCGCGCGCCTGCGAGAACAGCCCGAGCGCGTTCATCCACCAGAAGAACGGTCCGTGAAACGACAGACCGTCTCGATGCTTGAGGATTTCCTCGCCCGTGATGCGGAACACCTTCACGCTTTCGAAGTAGGTGGGATCTTTCTTCATTTCCACGACCCACGCCCGCTTGGCGATGTCGCGCAGCCGCGCAAGCTGACGGGCGTCGTTCGTCCAACCGAACTGAACCGGCAAGTCCGCCACCGCCGTCTGCAAGCCGGAGGCTTCCGAAGAGGCAACCGGCGTTGCCTAGTAGGCGCTGCGATTGGTGCGTCGCTTGAAGACGTGCGCAAGCAACGGGTCGCGCGCGATGCCCTGATCCGGCACGAACGCCACGCGGCACACGGGTTGATCGCCGACGGTGTTCTCCGGCCAATCGCCTTGCGGAAACGCGGCGACGTCCGTACGAAATCCCTGCTCCGCCGCCGCCATCCGCAACAACTCCAAGAACGCCCCGCAGCCGATTGTTATTTGTCGCGAATACGGGTCCGTTTCCGGCAACAAACGCGTTCGATCGCAAATGAAGGTGACCGCACCGGGTTCGCGGAGGTCGGCGATCCACGGCTGCATGTTGTGCGGATTGGGCGCGAGCAATGCGTAGGACAACGCGCGCACGCGCGGGTCTTTCACGTCCGGCGCCGGCCCCCTCCAGCCCTCGACCGCGGCGTCCGGCATCGGATCGCACTGCGAAAGCCCGACGCCGCCCGCCGCAACGATGACGGCGGTCGTTCCCAGAACGCGAATGACGCCCCTGCGCGATACGGCCATGGTCAGCTCCTATATATTCCTCAGAATATATTATACATTCCACGGAATATTGTCAAATCCGGCGCAAAAGGCGCGCCTGCGGCGGTCCACTTGCGACCAAGCGCCATTCGGACTAAATCCGGGCCATGGCCACCAAGGACTTCATCGGCTACCAGCAACTGGTCGACAGGGCCTTCCGCGCCGTCGTCCGCGAGGCTCTGACCCACGCCGCCAAGGGCGGCATCATGGGGTCGCACCACTTCTACATCGCCTTCGACACCCACGCGCCCGGCGTCCAGATCTCCGAATTCTTGCGCCAGAACCACCCCCACGAAATGACGATCGTTCTCCAGAACAAGTACTGGGACCTGAAAGTCAGGGATGACGACTTCGAGGTGACCCTGACGTTCAACAAGATGCCGGAAACGATCGTCATCCCGTTCACGGCGATTCGTCAGTTCAGCGACCCCTCGCAGGGCCTCGGCTTCAAATTCCAGACCGCAACACCACCCGCCCCCAGGTCCGACGCGGCGCCCGCGAAGGAAGCACTGCCGGCCCCGGCAAGAGCCGAAGAACCCAAACCGGCCGCATCCGAAGAGCCCGGAGCGGTCGTCAGCCTCGACAAATTCCGGAAGAAGTGAAAAGAACGCCCCCGACTTGAGGGAGTAGCGCAAATGACCTCGACCCGCACCGAGACCGACACGTTTGGTCCCATTGCCGTTCCCTCCGACAAGTACTGGGGCGCCCAGACCCAACGCTCGCTCGAAAACTTCAAGATCAGCGGCGAGCGCATGCCCTCGCCCCTGATCCACGCCTTCGGCGTGGTCAAGAAAGCTTGCGCAATAGCGAACGTGGCGCTCAAGGACCTCGACCCGAAGATCGCCGATGCGATCTCGAAAGCCGCCGACGAAGTCATCGCCGGCAAACTCGACGACCACTTCCCGCTCGTCGTCTGGCAGACGGGTTCGGGCACGCAGACCAACATGAACGCGAACGAAGTGATTTCGAACCGCGCCATCGAAATGATGGGTGGCGAGATGGGCTCGAAAAAGCCCGTCCACCCGAACGACCACGTCAACCGCGGCCAGTCGTCGAACGACAGCTTCCCGACCGCGATGCACATCGCGACCGTGCTCGAAATCCATCGCCGCCTGATGCCCGGCCTGCGCCGCCTCCACGGCGCACTGCTGTCGAAGGCGCACGACTTCGCCTCGATTATCAAGATCGGCCGTACGCATTTGCAGGACGCAACGCCCATCACCCTCGGGCAGGAATTTTCGGGCTACGCGCGCCAGGTGGAACTTGGGATCGAGCGCGTCGTCTCGGCCTTGCCGCGTCTCTATCCGCTGGCCCAAGGCGGCACGGCCGTCGGCACGGGCCTCAACGCGCTGCCCGGTTTCGCCGAACGCTTCGCCGACGAGGTCTCGAAGATCACAGGCTACCCCTTCGTCACCGCACAGAACAAATTCGAAGCCCTCGCCGCGCACGACGCCTTGGTCGAGTTTTCGGGCGTCCTAAACACCATCGCCGTATCCCTGTTCAAGATTGCGAACGACATCCGCCTGTTGGGTTCGGGTCCGCGTTCGGGCCTGGGCGAACTGATGCTGCCGGAAAACGAACCCGGCTCGTCTATCATGCCCGGCAAAATCAACCCGACCCAGGCCGAAGCGCTGACCATGGCGTGCACGCAAGTGATGGGCAATCACATGACCGTCACGATCGCGGGCAGCCAGGGCCATCTGGAACTCAACGTCTTCAAGCCGGTGATGATCAACAACGTGCTGCAGTCGATCCGCCTCATCGGCGACTCTGCGATCAGCTTCACCGATCACTGCGTCGCCGGGATCGAACCCAACCGCAAGCACATCGACGAACTCTTGCGCCGCTCGCTGATGCTCGTGACCGCGTTGGCGCCGAAAATCGGCTACGACAATGCCGCCAAGATCGCCAAGACCGCACACAAGAACGGCACGACGTTGCGCGAGGAAGCGGTCAAGTCCGGCCTCATCGACGGCGCCGAATTCGACCGCATCGTCCGCCCAGAGGACATGATTGGCCCGAAGTGACGCCGTGGCCGCCAAGAAACTGCTCAAGCGCTCGGTGACCATCGCGGGCCATAGGACCAGCGTCTCGCTCGAAGCCGAATTCTGGCAGGCGCTTGCCGACATTGCGGCCGAAAGCAAGCGCCCGCTCGCCCGCCTGATCGTCGAGATCGACAAACGCGAAGGACGCGCTAAGAATCTGTCGAGCGCCCTGCGGCTGTTCGTTTTGGCGCACTACCGCAAGAAGGGATGACATGGCCGAGATCGTGAACCTGAACCGCGTGCGCAAGGCCAAGGCAAAAGCCGCGGCAGAAAAGACCGCCGCAAACAACCGCGTCAAGCACGGCACGCCGAAGGCGCTGCGCAAACTCGGCGAGGCCGAACGCAAGAAGGTCGAAGCGCAGATCGAAGCAACCCGCCTCGACGACGAAAAGAAATGACCGCCGGTCCCTATTCCGGCCTCAAAGTGGTCGACCTCACGCGCGTTCTCGCGGGCCCCTATTGCACGATGATGCTGGCCGATCTCGGCGCAACCGTGATCAAGGTCGAAGCACCCGGTCATGGCGACGACGCGCGCCACATCGGCCCTTTCATCAAGGGCAAGTCCGCTTATTTCATGTCGCTCAACCGCGGCAAGCATTCGATCGCGCTCGACCTGAAATCGCCCGACGGCCGCGCCGTGTTCGAACGCCTGCTCGGCGAAGCGGATCTGCTGGTCGAAAACTATCGCGGCGGCACGATGGAAAAACTCGGCTACGACTGGTCGACGCTTCACGCGCGCTTTCCGAAACTGATCTACGTCGCGATCAGCGGCTTCGGCCACACCGGCCCCTACAAGGAAAAGCCCGCCTACGACATGGTGGTGCAAGGCATGGGCGGCGTGATGAGCTTGACGGGCCACCCGGGTTCGCCGCCGACGGGCGTCGGCACGTCGATCGGCGATCTCGGCGCCGGCCTCTTCGCGCTTTCGAGCATCGGCGCCGCGCTCTATCACCGCGAGCGCACCGGCGAAGCGCAAAAACTCGACATCGCGATGCTCGATTGCCAAGTGGCGCTGCTCGAGAACGCGATCGCCCGCTATGTCGCCACCGGCAAGGCGCCAGGCCCCCTCGGTGCGCGCCACCCCTCGATCACGCCCTTCGGCGCCTTCGCCACCGCCGACCACCCGATCATCATCGCCGCCGGCAACAATCAGCTGTTCGAGCGCATGTGCGCCGCCATCAATGCGCCGTGGATTCCGAAGGATGCGCGTTTCGCCACCAACGAACTGCGCAACCAGCACCACGCAGCCCTCACCGGCGAAATGGAAGACGCACTGAAAGCGAAGCACGCGGCGGACTGGCTCGCCGTCATCGAAGCGGCCGGCGTCCCTTGCGGCCCCATCAACGACGTTGCGCAAGTCCTCGCCGACGCCCAAGTCCTTTCGCGCAACATGGTCGTGACCATGCACGACGAGGAAGCAGGCGACCTCAAACTCGCCGGGAACCCGATGAAACTCTCGGGTTTCGCGGACCCCGCCACGCGCCCGCCGGCACCGGCACTCGACGGAAAAGGTGCGGATATCCGCGCCCGCGGCTTTAATGCCATAGCGGATTGAACCGCCCCGGACGTGCTAGGTTTGTTCTGACTCATGACCCAACCTTTGGTCCAAACGCCCGTTGCGGCGGAACCGGCTTATTTGCGCGGCCTCAACGCCGAGCAGCGTGAAGCCGTGCTCGCCCTCGACGGCCCGGTCCTCGTGCTCGCGGGCGCCGGCACCGGCAAGACGCGCGTTCTGACGACCCGCCTCGCCCACCTCATCGCCTCGCGCAAAGCCTGGCCGAGCCAAATCCTCTCGGTCACGTTCACCAACAAAGCCGCGCGCGAAATGATCCATCGCACCGGCGAACTCATCGGCGGCATGGTCGAAGGCATGCCATGGCTCGGCACGTTCCACTCGATCTGCGCAAAACTGCTGCGCCGCCATGCCGAACTCGTCGGCCTCAAACACAATTTCTCGATCCTCGACGTCGACGATCAGCTGCGCTTGCTGAAGCAAGTCATCGAAGCGGCCAAGATCGACGAAAAGCGCTGGCCCGCGCGCCACCTCTCCTCGCTGATCGATTCGTGGAAGAACCGCGCGATGCTGCCGAAGGACGTGCCGGCCGGCGAGTCTTTCGCCTACGGCAACGGAAAGGGTGCCGAACTCTACGAGGCCTATCAGCAGCGCCTGAAATCGCTCAACGCCGTCGACTTCGGCGACCTGCTGCTCGACGTGATCACGATCCTGCGCACGCATCCCGAAGTGCTCGCCGACTATCAGAATCGCTTCGCCTACATCCTGGTCGACGAGTACCAAGACACCAACGTCGCGCAATATCTCTGGCTGCGTCTGCTCGCCGGCCAGCGTCGCAACATCTGCTGCGTCGGCGACGACGATCAGTCGATCTACGGCTGGCGCGGCGCCGAGGTCGACAACATCTTGCGCTTCGAGCGTGACTTCCCCGGCGCGAAAATCATCCGCCTCGAGCGTAACTACCGCTCGACCCCGCACATCCTCGCCGCCGCCTCGGGCCTCATCGCCGCGAACAAAAGCCGCCTCGGCAAGACGCTGTGGACCGAAGTGCCGCAAGGCGACCGCGTCACCGTGCGCGGCGTCTGGGATGCGGAGGAAGAAGCCCGCACCATCGCCGACGACATCGAACAGACCGCGCGCAACCGCGGCAAACTCAGCGACATCGCGATCCTGGTGCGCGCCTCGTTCCAGATGCGCGCCTTCGAAGAACGCTTCGTGCAGATGGGCATTCCCTACCGCGTCGTCGGCGGCCCGCGCTTCTACGAGCGCCAGGAAATCCGCGACGCTCTCGCCTACCTGCGCGTTGTCGCGCAACCCGACGACGACCTCGCGTTCGAGCGCATCTTCAACAAACCGAAGCGCGGCTTGGGCGATGCGGCGCTGCAAGCCGTGCACAAAATGGCACGCGTCATGAAGACGCCTTTGCTGCAGGCCACACGCGCCCTGGTCGAAACCGATGAGGTTCCCGCCAAAACCCGCAGCGCCTTGCGCGATCTCGTGCAAAGCTTCGCCCGCTGGAGCGATCAGGCCGGCGCGCTCTCGCACATCGAACTTGCAGAGATCGTGCTCGACGAAAGCGGCTACACCGCGATGTGGCAAACCGACCGCTCGCCCGAAGCGCCCGGCCGTCTCGAGAACCTGAAAGAACTCGTGCGCTCGATGGAGGAATTCGAGTCGCTCGGCGGCTTCCTCGAACACGTCTCGCTCGTCATGGAAATCGAACAATCCGAATCGACCGACAAGGTCACGATCATGACCCTGCACGGCGCCAAGGGCCTCGAATTCCCGACCGTGTTCCTGCCCGGTTGGGAGGAAGGCCTGTTCCCGAGTCAGCGCACGCTCGACGAAAATGGTCTGCAGGGCCTCGAAGAGGAACGCCGCCTCGCCTATGTCGGCCTGACCCGCGCCAAGGAACGCGCGAAGGTCTCCTACGCCGCCAATCGCCGCGTGCACGGCATGTGGCAGAGCGCGATGCCGTCGCGCTTCATCGGCGAGCTGCCGCCGGACGCGATCATCGTCGAAAGCGATCCGGGCCTCCCCTACGGCCAGTCGACGCTCTCGACCGCACCTGTTTTCGACTCGGGCTACAACTCGCCCGGCTGGCAGCGCGCCCAAGCGCGGCGCGGCGAAGTCTTCGGCTCGCGCCCCACGATCGAAGCGCAGGCCGAATTGGTCGCGACGTCCGATCCCGCCGCGGAAACCTACAGCCGCGGCGAGCGCGTGTTTCATCAGAAATTCGGCTACGGCCGCGTCACCGCGATCGACGGCAACAAGTTGACGGTGGACTTCGATAAGGCCGGCGAAAAGCGCGTCATCGCAAGCTTCTTGGCGCGCGCATAACCGATGCCCGTTTGCTGGAAAGCCCGCGCGGTCCTGCCCAAACTCGACGCGCAACGCCTGAGTGAC
>JBGOVA010000172.1:0-9843 GCA_041477875.1 Micropepsaceae bacterium
CGCCCAAGGCCATCTGGCGCCGCGCGGGTGAGCTTGGCTTCTTGTGCCCCCGCGTGCCGGCGAGCTTCGGCGGCGCGGGCGCCGATTTGCTCTACAGCGTCATCCTGCTCGACGAGCAGGCGCGCTCGGGGTCTATTGCACCAGTGATGTCGCTGCACAGCGACGTCGTTGCGCCCTATCTCGAGCGCTATGGCAGCGAGGCGCAGAAGCGACACTTCTTGCCGCGCATGGTAACCGGCGAATGCGTCGGCGCCATCGCGATGACGGAACCCGGCGCGGGCAGCGATCTTCAAGGTATGACGACGACGGCGCGGCGCGACGGCGGAGACTACGTCCTTCGTGGTCAGAAGACGTTCATCACCAACGGCCATTGCGCCGATCTGATCATCGTCGCGGCCAAGACGGACCCCGCCGCCGCAGCGCGCGGGATCAGTCTGTTCCTGCTCGAAGCCGAGGGCGCGAAAGGATTTGCGCGCGGCCGCAATCTTGAAAAGCTCGGCCAAAAGGCGTCGGACACGGCGGAACTATTCTTCGAGGACGTGCGATTGCCCGCGTCCGCGCTGCTCGGCGAAGCGGAAGGCCGCGGGTTCGGGCAGCTCATGGACCGGCTGGTCGAGGAGCGCCTGATGACGGCTGTAGCCGCCTGCGGCTTCATCGAGCGCGCGCTCGAGATCACCGTCGAATACACGCGCGAGCGCAAGGCGTTCGGGCAGCGCGTGCTCGACTTCCAGAACACGCGCTTTCGCCTCGCGGAAGGCAAGACCGAGGCGGCTGTCTTGCGCGTCTTTCTTGAGCGTTGCATCGGCGCATTCCTGCGCGGCGAACTGGATGCGCCAACGGCGGCGGCGCTTAAATGGTGGGCGACCGAACAGCAGTGCAGTATCATCGACGACTGCGTCCAGCTGCATGGCGGATACGGTTACATTCTCGACTATCCGATCGCGCGTATGTGGCTCGACAGCCGTGTTTCGAAGATCTACGGCGGCAGCAACGAAATCATGAAGGAGATCATCGGCCGGGCGCTTTAATCTGCGCCTACGCGAATCAGAACCCATGCAGGACACACGATGAAGAATATCGCAGGCGGAAGCCTCCAGCGCGCCGAGGATATGGGCGGGGCCGAAGGCGTCGTTCTGATCAAGGCGAAAGGCGCGGCCACGATCACGCTCGATCGGCCGGCGAGCGGCAACGCGATCGATTTGCCGTTGGCGCGCGCGTTGATGCAGGCATTGCAATCGTGCGAACGCGACGGCGACGTGCGCGCCGTCGTCATTCGCGGGCGCGGGCGACTGTTCTGCGCCGGCGGCGATCTGGTTGCAATCCGCGAACAGGGCGCGGACGCGCCGGCTTACGTCAAGGAGTTGTTGTCCTATCTGCACGAGGCCTTGAACCTGATCGATACGATGAGCGCGCCGGTCGTTGCGGCGGTGAACGGCACCGCGGCGGGCGCCGGCCTCGCTCTCGCCTGCGCGTGCGATCTGACTGTTGCGCTCGACAGCGCGAAGTTCGTCATGGCGTACACGAAAGTCGGCCTGACGCCCGACGGGTCTTCGACCTGGTTCTTGCCGCGGATCATCGGCTTGAAACGCGCGTTGGAGCTTGCGCTCAGCAACCGCGCCATCAGCGCCGCGGAGGCGCGCGATTGGGGCCTCGTCAACGAAGTCTTGAGCGAGCGCGAATTCGAACCTCATGTCGAAGCGCTGATGTCGCGGCTTTCGCAAGGTGCAACGAGCGCCTTCGGCCAGGCCAAGCGATTGATGCGCAGTTCGCACCGCGAAACGCTTGGCGCGCAGATGCAGGCCGAGTCGGACGCCCTCTGCAACGCCTTGAGGGGAGCGGAAGCGCAGTCCGGGTTGGATGGTTTTGTCACGACACGGCGCCTTCGGGACGAGTGAGCGCGATCAACTTTTGGTCATTCGGTCCGGCCGTGCAAATCCCCCGCACCCTGACGACACTACCTAGCGCTTGAGCCGCGCGCCCAGCCCGCCGTTGGTGTCGCGGGGGATTTAGGTGACGCCCCCTTTTCCCGAAACTTTTGCGAGCTTCGTCAGCGTATCGACCCTCATGTCACTGGTGACCCTAAAACGAGAAGGCGACTTCGCATGAAAAGCGAGAAACACTCGCCTCACAACGGCGAGTTGGTTCTGGGCGCGTGATCATATTGCGGGCAACTGATACCGGATCGCCAAGGCGACGCGAATGACCCAGCGGTTCGCCGCCATCATTTTTGCGCTTGTACTGACGGGATGCGCGGCCGAGGCCCTGAATGTCGAGGCCAGGCGACCGACCGCAATCTGTCTGGACGGTACTCATAGCTACAGCCCGCACAGCGACGGCACTTGTGCGAGCCACGACGGCGTCAGCCTCTGGATGGATGTCTCACGCCATGGAAGATCGGAGTCGAGCCAGTAATGCTGGGCACCGAATGCCAACGGAAGCAACGTGCCATGCAGACTTCCTCGCCGCGACCTGTCGGATTCAGAGCCGCCCAAGCAGCACAAGAACGAGGACGATGATCAAGATGGTGCCGATCACACCGACGCCGCCATGACCGTAGCCGTAGCCATAGCCGCCGAAGCGGCCGCTGAAGCCGCCGAGCAAAAAAATGATGAGGATGACAAGGAGGATGGTTCCGAGCGACATGAATCATATTCCCTTTTTGCAGGACCACAGCTTCGGGCCTCTTCATCACCGAGACATCGAAACCTTGATCGGCACTTGCCGGATGACGCCATGTTGTCGGCGCCGCCATCCGGGACACATGCGATTCACTTCTTCTCGATCGAGATTCCGCTCTTGTCGACGCTGATCTCGATGCCGGTCGTCTTCTGCCGCTCCTGGTAGAGCATATAGCCCAAGACCGCGACGGCGATGACCAGTGCGCCGACGATGAAGTAGGCAGCGTTGCGATTCATCATTCGGGAGTCCTTGTTTAGAGGCGACCAGATCGGCTCAATCCTTTTTGTTCGACGCTAAGCACGTTCAGCACGCGACGGATGGCGGGCGGTCCCGGAGCCGGACTTCCGCCTTCTTGACCTTCGCTTCAGCGGACTCGCGGGCCCGGTCACGGTTATTCATCGACATCGCCCCTCTCGACAACCCTCCGAAGCTGCTTCTTAGCATATCACATCCTCCCTGAACCCGGCAGTTTGCCGCGAGCGCCTGCGCGCGCAAGAGAAAAGGCCCGGGAGGCAACTACTAGCCCCCCGGGCAGGGATAGCGTCTGGTGAGACAATCCTATGCTCTATGAATAGAACATATTGTATTGCACTTGCACGATCTCGCCGGTCTCTTCGTCGATGAGAAGCGCGTCGGGCCCATAGCGCACCCAAATGTAACCGGGCGGCGGTGAAAAGAGGCCGTAGATCAGAAAGTTCGACAGCCAGAAATTACGCCCGAAGTAACTGCGCGGCAGATGCTGGCCGTAGCTGTAACGTCGGTACGAATAGCCGTAAGGCTGGCGATACGTGGCGACGTGAAAACGGCGCGCCGCGGCGAAGTTGCGATTGTAGCGCGAGACGTCGACAGTGCGGCGCTGCTCCTGCTTGCCCCAGTTCCGGCCGTCGTTGTTGTTGCCGAAATCGCGGCGGCCTTTGTTGTACTTCCAGTTCGAGTTGTTGTTATTCCGGCGATCGGTAACTTGATCGTTGCGTCCGCGCCGGTTGTCGCTCACGTGATTTGCGTTGCGATTCTGTACGACGCGCCCGCCGTTCTGCACGTTCGGCAGAACGACCGGAGCGACGGCGGGATTTGGGTTGCCCGTTGCCTTGGGGCCCTGCATCTTCCGGTGGTCACGATCGCCTTGATCGTTCGTGTTTTGCTGTTGAGTTGCGGTGTCGTCATTTTTGTGGCCGCGTCCGCGCCCATCCGAGGGATCGGCGAATGCTTGCGCGCCGACCAAGCTGAGGCCGACGGCAAGGGCGGCGACGCGAGTCGCCGTTAACATCTTCATGGTTCTTCCTTCACTATTTTGGAAAGCTGTGGCTGCGAGCATGCGCGCCGTCGCCGTTCGCGAGGGAAGGTGGCGTCGGTCCTGCGCATCGCAGTGTTGAGAACAACCCGCGGCGCGCTGATTGGTTGCGTGTCGAATGCAAGTCGGCTGCCGCCGACTTGCGTATTTGCTCGCACGCCTATGTAAACGACGCGCCACGGGGCCGCAGCGATTGCGGCCCCACGCGCTTGGCATTTATTGTGCCGTTAGATCGCCCGGCCTTTGAGCAGCGTATCGACGTCGCGCTGAACCAGACTCTTTTCCTGACCGTACTTCGCAACGACCTGCGTCACGAGATCGTCCTTGCCTTTGAGCGCATCCAGTTCCATTTCGGAGAACTTGTCCCACTTCGCGCGGATGTCCCGATGAACGGCCTGCTTGCTCGCGTCGGATGTCGTGGGAATCGCGGGGGATACGTTTGTCATATTGGGTACTCCATATATTTCTGAAAAATCATCTGAATGAGAATCATCCAAACAAGAGTTCCCATATAGGCCGTGCCTCAATGATTGCTAGGTCGGCTTTCTTGTTACTTCAAATGGACGCCACAAACGTGGCCACAGCCACGATACGCGGCGATGTCGCCCCGGGAAGCTGTCGGCGGCAATCTTTCCTCTTCTGCGCAGCGTTCGCGGAGTTCCCGTCGCTCGGCAAAGACTCTCACGTCGTGCATGATCTGAACGGTCGAAGGAAAAAGAATACGCCGTCCAAAGCGAATGACCGGTTTCAAAGCATCACCGTGCGATAGATCGCGTATGCCAAGATCATCGCGCCAAGCAACGCAAGAACCGCGATCGGCGGAACGATCCACGACAACGCGGCGGCGCCGCGCATCTTAGGCATCTCATGTATTGCGGTCGTCACCGGCTCGTGCTCCGTGGCCGCCCGGCCCGTCGCGCGGCGGCCAATAGGACGATGCCGGATCCGATGACGAGTGCTGCCATGGCGAACAACCCAACCTGAACCCCGTCGGCGATCGGCATGCCGACCATACCTGCGAGCGTGATCGTGGAGCCGGCAACGGCAAGCAACAAGAACATGCCCGCCCAAACAAGAATTTGCATTCGATCCTCTTTGAGGAGTGCCGCCGAAAAGTCGGCATTGCCGAGTGAAACGCCGGCGGCGTCCCACTCACAACAACGTGCGCCGGCAGCATGAGTTGCACGAAAACGCTTGCTTTTGCCGCCCGCGACGCCTTTCGCGACAAATCGGCCTCAATCAAGCGCGGCTCTCCTCAACGTGACATGCAACGCATTCGCCGCCGGGGGCGTTGTACGCACAGGCGACACGCAACCGTCGCTTCATCTGGCCGACGACGGCTATTGGGAAGGCGACCGCTACTATTCGTCCAACGACCGCTATGGTAACGGCCAGTATGGGGACAACCGGTATGGCGACAACAGCAACTACGACAACAATCGCCACGCCAACGGCCGCTATTACCGCCGTCACAATCGGCAGGCAGATTATCAGCGGACTGGCGCAAATTGAACGAAGCCGAAGTCGAAGCGGGGAGCCGGTGCTTCCCGCTTCTTCGATTCACCGCCTCTGAAGCTTCAGCGCTTGCAGCAACGCTGCTTCGACGTCTCGAGGAGCATAGGACTTGGCGAGGATCGGCCGGTCGCGATAGGCGGCGGCGATACCGTCCGCGCCGTAGCCGGTGGCGATGACAAACGGTATGCCGCGCCGGCTGAGCTCTTCCGCGACCGGATAAACGGCCTCGCCGGCCAAATTCAGGTCGAGTATGCCGACATCGAACGCTTGTGTCGCAGCGAGCGGGACGGCCTTGCCGATGCGCCCAACCATGACCGATGTGCAACCAAAGCTCCCGACAATGTCGCTCAGATCGAAAGCAATGATCATCTCGTCTTCGACGATCAGAACATGCCGTCCGGCCAGGAGCGAAACCGATCTGGTCGATACCTCGCTCATGTGTGTGTGGCCGTGGTCGGCAACAACACGTCGATCGAGCACCGGATGCCATTCGGTTCGAAATCGAGTTCGATCTTTCCATCCAACTGCAACGCCAAGCCTTCGGTGATAAGGCGCGTGCCGAAGCCCTTACGCCGCTTCGTTTTTACGTGCGGACCGCCGGTCTCCCGCCAAGCAAACGCGAGCGCGCGCCCGTCGGCTTCGGTGCGCACAGCCCATGAAATGTCCACCCGGCCGTCCGCGTTCGACAAAGCGCCGTATTTTGCCGCGTTCGTCGTCAATTCGTGAACCGCCATACCGAACGCCACGGCCGTGTTGGGTTCAAGCAGCACGTCCGCACCCTCGATCGTCCAGCGCACCGCGTCGGTCTGATAAGGCGCCAATTCCGTCAGCACGACATCGCGCAGCAACGCGCCGTGCCAGTCGCCGATCTGCAGCAGATTATGCGTCCCCGACAGAGCCATCAGCCGCGCCATGAACGCATTGCGATAGGCCTCGACCGTGGCGGCGCTTTGCGCGGTCTGCGCCGCGATCGATTGCACCGTCGCCAGGGTGTTTTTCACCCGATGACTGAGTTCGTGGAGCAAAAGCTCGCGGTGGGCTTCAGCAAGCTTGTGCTCGGTGACTTCCAGGACGACAGCGAGCACGCGCTGCGCTTGCCCATTTGCGTCGATGATCGGCGAAACGCTCTTGTGAACCCACACCAACGATCCGTCGGGCCGTACGTGGCGCTTCTCGTAGTCGAAACCCACACCTTCCGCGATCATTCGCGCGAACAGCGTCGCGTCTTGCGGCAGGTCTTCGGGATGCGTGATGTCACGCATACGAAGCCCGTGCAGTTCCTTCTCCGTGCGCCCGACGATATGGCAGAATAGCGGGTTGACCAGGGTTATGCGCCCCTCGAGATCGGTTTCAATGATCCCGGCCGTTGCTTGATTGATGATCGCCGCGAGTCGTCGCTCGCTTTCTTTCAACGCATCGTCGAGAAGCTTGCGGGCGGTGACGTCGACGAAGGTGATGACGACGCCGTCGATCACGTTGGTGACGGTGCGATACGGCCGGATCCGCATGATCAAGACGACGCCGCCGTCGCCGGTGCGAACCTCGCGCTCGACGACGCCGAGCGTGCGCAGGACGGTGCGCACGTCCTCTTCGAGACCGTCGTAGTTCAGCCGGCTGACGAGTTCGGTCACCGGCCGGCCTTGGTCGCTCTCGCGCAGATGGATCAGATCCACCATGCCCGGCGTGAAACTTTTGATGCGCAGGTCGTTGTCGAGAAAGATCGTGGCGATTTGCGTGCTGTCGAGCAGATTGCGTATGTCGCTGTTCAGCCGCACCAAAAGCTCGTTCTTGTCGATCATTTCGGAATTGATGGTCCGCAGCTCTTCGTTGACCGACTGCATCTCCTCCTTGGCTGTTTCCAGTTCCTCGTTCGACGCCTGCAACTCTTCGTTGACCGACTGAAATTCCTCGTTGGAGGATTTCATCTCCTCGGTCGTCGTCTCGAGTTCGTCGATGGCGCCGCGCAGCAGAGTCTTCGTGACGCTGAGCTCGCGCTCGAGGGCGGCATCGGTTCCGGTAACTTCCGCCCCTGCGCCGTCGACGGCGGGCGCGCCGGCGGCGCCGTTCACGCCCCCTTCGTCGCGGAACCCGACCAGGCAGAGCCCCGCTTCGGCGCCTTCATCCGCGATCGGCTCGACGATCAGGGTGACCAAGCGCCGCTGACCGTCGACCGTCACCATCAAATTTTCGGCGACCACGGCCTCGCGCTTGCTGCGCGTGGTCTGGATGGCGGTGCGCACAGCGGCGCGCAGCGACTTTCCGAGGATGGCAAACAAGTTGAGGCTCGCGACGCCGGCCGACGGCTCTAGATACTGGCCGACCTCGCCGCCGGAAAAGCGGAGGATCTGGGAATCCTGATCGACCACGACATAGGCCGGCGAGTATTTCGCCATGACGCGCCGGGCGCCTTTGTCGATCCGATCCTCGGTCGCCCGTCCGGGTCCACCCGTGTCTTGCCTTCCGCCCGAGCCCGGACCGACCGGGAAGTCCGGCAACATCGGCCGCAGCGCGTCGCGCCGTTCATAGATGCGGTGCTTCTTGTCGATGGTCGCAAACAACGAGCCGTTGCGCGTCACCCCTTCGGACGAGCCCAGAAACAAGAACCCGCCGGGCGCCAGCGCATAGTGGAAATTGCGGATCGCACGATCCTGCAAGTCCCGATCGAAATAGATCATAACGTTGCGGCACGAGACGAGGTGCAATTTCGAGAACGGCGGATCCTTGATCAGGCTGTGCGCCGAGAACACGCACATTTCGCGCACGTCCTTGACCACGCAATAATCGTCGTCGAGCGGCGTGAACCAGCGCCCCGCCCGCTCGGGCGACACGCCTTGAAGGGGGCCGCGATAGCGTCCGGTGCGCGCACGCGCGATCGCCCGGTCGTCGATATCGCTGCCGAAGATCTGGACGCGCGGCGCGTTCGCGCTCTTTCCCATCGCCTCCTTGAGCAGCATTGCGATCGAATAGACCTCCTCGCCGGTGGCGCAGCCCGGCACCCAAATGCGGAGGTGGTCACCCGCACCCTTATTCGCGAGCAGTCTGGGAACGACGGTCGCGAGCAGGGCGTCGAACGCAGGCGGGTCGCGGAAGAACTGCGTCACGCCGATCAAGATTTCGCGGAACAAGAGATCGACTTCGCCGGGCTCCCGTTCCAGATGCTCGATGAACGCGGGAACGCTGCGGATTTGCAGCACCTGCATGCGCCGCTGCACGCGCCGGACCAGCGTGTTCTGTTTGTACTGGCCGAAATCGTGACTGATTCCGCGCTGCAAAATCGCGCTGATGGCTTTCAGATGCTCGGCCGTGTCGGTGCGCGCGCCGTTGGCGTCCTTCTGTCCGGCAACCTCGAGCAAATGCGCGCGGTGCTCCATCAGACGCGCGGGCATCGCTTCGACCATCATCACCTGATCGACAAGCCCGGTGGCCGCGGCGCTGCCCGGCATACCGCTCATCGCGCGGTGTTCGAATTCGGCCTGCGCCAGCGTCAAGCCGCCGCCTTCCTTGACCGCCTTCAAGCCGAGCGTGCCGTCGCTACCCGTTCCCGAAAGCACGATGCAAACCGCATTCTCGCCTTGATCGTCCGCCAGCGACGAGAAAAACGTGTCGATGGGCCGGCGCGACTCGCGCGGCGGCGCCGGCTTCGTCAGCCGAAGTGCGCCGTTCGCGATCGTCAGCGTCGCATCGGGCGGAATGATGAAGACGCGATTGGCGCCGAGCTGCATGCCGTCGACGGCCTCGACGACTTTCATGCCCGTTTGATTGCCGATCAAATCGACGAGCAAACTGTCGTGGTGCGGGTCGAGATGCTGCACCAGAACGAAAGCCATGCCGTTGTGCGCAGGCATGTTGGCGAAGAATTTTTTGAATGCGTTGAGCCCGCCCGCCGAGGCGCCGATACCGACGACCAGAGGCACAGGTCCGTCAAAGAGCATCTTTGACATTTTGCGAATCGCGGCTTAGCGCGACCTATATCGAGCCCTGACGCCAGCAGCCCCTCGGCACCCGGAGGGGTTATACGGCAAACGGGCGTTGGGTTGGATCATGACGCAGTCCCAGAATAGAAGATTGCGCGGAGCGTACGAGTTCCTCGGTCGGGTGGCTGTTCAATATTGGCCAAAAGGGGAAAAATGCCCCCAGCTCTAGTCGCGCAGTATCACGCTCAGCAGTGAGCCATGGACCGACAGCCCACCGTTGTACTCGATAAAGCCTAGCCTCCTGAATTTGTTCATGAAAAAGCTCACGCGCGGGCGCGTCGTGCCGACCATTTCCGCGAGAGTTTCCTGGCTTATCTTGGTCACGACCGGCTCAGGACGACCCTCTTTGCCGAAGTTGGCGAGCAGCAGAAGGATTCTCGCAAG
>JBGOVA010000018.1:0-34160 GCA_041477875.1 Micropepsaceae bacterium
ACGCCGCCATCCAATCGAACCTGCGCGAGACGACGACGCGGGTGCTCGCGTCGCTGACGCCGCGCGAAGAGCGCGTCCTGCGCATGCGCTTCGGCATCGGCATGAACACCGACCACACGCTCGAAGAGGTGGGTCAGCAGTTCTCGGTCACCCGCGAACGCATCCGCCAAATCGAGGCGAAGGCGCTGCGCAAGCTCAAGCATCCGAGCCGGTCGCGCAAGCTCAGGAGCTTCTTGGACAACTAGGCATGGCGGCGCGGGGGATCACTTCGACTCCTCTGCCGCCTCCGCCTGACGGCTATCACGTCGATGGGTACCAAGTCGGCGTTGACGGCAGGCTGTTCGGACTCTTCTCCACGTTTGATACTGCGGGGGCGCGGCGGCGGTGGCGTAAAGCCATAGACGTCGACGAGTCCGTGTCGCTTGAAAGCGTGCCGCCGGGAAGCGACGGGTTTGTGGCGCTTGCTGTCGGTGCTGGATGGCGCTCGCTGGCTTCGTTTCCATTCCAGGCCTACGGCCATGCATTTGACGTGGCGCCGGACGGCGTCTGCATAGTTGCGCGACGCCAATGCGATGCGGGCGAGGCGAACGCTTCAGTGTTTTCGGATGGCGCGAAGGTCGCCGAGTTCCACGTGGGCAGCGCCATCAATCATCTGCAATGCGACGATCGCGGCGGCATTTGGACGGGCTACACCGACGAAGCCTGGGGGGAAACGTTCGTCGGCATCGTGCGCTTCGCGCGCAACGGCGAAGTTTCGTCACGCTATGCCGGCGACATGGTGGATTGCTACGCGCTTAACGTCGGCCGCGATGCGACATGGTCGTGCTGGCACTCCAATTTCCCGTTGGTCCGCCTAGACGACAATTGTTCCGAAGAGCGGTGGTCAAATGACCTTGCGGCGGGCGTCAGCGCGGTGGCGGTAAGCGGATCTCACGCTCTACTCGTCGGCGGCTATGACGACAGGAATAGGCTAACACTGGCGCGCATGCACCTCGGTCAACTTAGGCTATTGCGTGCGTTCGACGCGCGCGAAACTCTCGGTGTCGATCTCAGCAAGGCTTGGTTTACGGGTCGTAATGACAGCTTGCACGTCGTTGATGAAGATCGCTGGCACGCCGTTCCAGTCGGTCATTTCGTGGCGATGGCGTCGTAGCGGTAGCGATTGACGAAGCTCTGGCACGATTCTCGACACGGATTGCGAGTTGAGCCATGTTGATCTCATGAGTTTGAAGATTCCCAAGGACTTGGAAGAGATGCGGCGCACCGGCCGTGGACCATGGTCGCCGCCGGCGCTGGCGGAAGATGCGCGACGCTACCAAGCCTTCGAGCGCACGGGTGAAGGCGTGCCCTGGGAAGAAGTGCGCGCGTGGATTCGCAGTTGGGGCACGACAAGAGAGCTCCCGAAACCCAAGCCGCGCAAACTCTGAAGGTCACTGTTTAAGCCGAGAGGGCCGGAGCAAACCGGGCGACCTACGGTTTTCTGCATTTACATCGTATACGATTTAGTTATTGCGTATGCGATGTAGTTGTGTTTCGCTCCCGCCATGACGCATCGCAGTCGCCGCATGAATTGGCTTCTCTCGCGCGCTTATCGGCGCGTGGTGGGGCGCCTTGACGCGGGGCTTGCGGATCTCGGGCTGACCGGGACGCAGGCCGGGGCGCTGTTTTGTTTCGACGATAGCAAAGGGCTTTTGATCGGGGAGTTGGGCGCCGCGCTCGGGCTTGGGCAGTCGGCGACGTCGGGGCTTGTACAGCGGTTGGTGGCGGCGGGGTTTGTCGAGCGGTCGGAGGAGGCGACCGACGGGCGCGCGGCGCGGCTCCAATTGAGCCGGCTCGGGCGCGAGAGGCGCAAGGAAGCGGCGCGGCGCGCGCAGGCGCTGAACGCGGCGCTGCTCAAAGGTTTCGGCGAGGACGAGATCGCGGTCATCGCGCGTTGGCTCGCCCATGTTTCGGCATTGGAGGATTAGGTCATGAGCAAATTCTTGAAAGCAAATGTCGTCGACGGCGTGATGGAGATCGTCTTCGCGCGGCCGGAAAAGAAGAACGCGCTGAACCGCGAGATGTACGCGGCGGCGATTGCGGCGTTGAGCGACGCCGACCGCGATCCGGCGGTGCATGCCGTTCTCGTTACCGCGGAGGGCGACGTCTTCACGGCCGGCAACGACATGGAAGATTTCGTTCGGGCTTCGATGGGCGCGCAGGAGTTGGGGGCGGTGCAATTCATGGAAGCGCTCGCGCTCACGCAAAAGCCGATCCTGGCGGCGGTGCAGGGGGCGGCGATCGGCATCGGGACGACGATGCTGTTGCACTGTGATCTGATTTTCATCGCGGAAGACGCAAAGCTCACGGCGCCGTTCGTCAGGCTGGGCATCGTGCCCGAAGCCGCGTCGTCGTTGTTGATGCCGGCCCATATCGGGCATGTGAAGGCGTTCGCGATGTTCGCGCTCGGCGATGCGCTCAGCGGCCGGGAAGCGGTCGCACACGACTTGGCGAACGTGGCGCTGCCGGCCGGTCAGGTTGCGGCGGCCGCGCGCAAAGCTTGCGCATCTCTCAAGTCGGCGCCGATCGGCGCCGTGATCGCGGCGAAGAGCTTGATGCGTGATCGCGAGACGCTGCTTGCCAGGATCCGCAAAGAAGCGGCCGTGCTCGCCGAACGGGTGAAGTCGCCGGAAGCGCGCGAAATTTTCAACGCCTTCATCGCACGGCGGCAAGCGCGCGCTTGACCTACGCGCCGGGCGTTTGTCTATTGCGAAATCCGAGCCAATGTTCTATTTTTGTTCTCTTCTGCACTCGCCTCCGAAGGGGCGGGTATGGGCTGCGATTTGACAATGTCAGGTGATGCAAATTCGCTGCGGCCTCGGCGCACGGCGTGCGCGGCAACGCGCGCTCGTCTCCGGTCTTCAACTCAAGCCCTGCACGGGAACGGTCCTTCGTGGCGTGACATCACATGTGATGGATGCGTGATGGCATTTTTGGCTCAAATCAGCCGATGTGATGGCGTGATGGATCGGATTGCATATGTTTTTCGCAGTTGCCGCAATCGCGTCAGCGCCACTTGATCGAGCAGCCCATGGACGCGATCTGATCCTTGGGGCCGTGGCCGGTCTCGGCGACTTGCTTCATCGCCTCGAAGAGGTCGCGGCGGGCGTTTTTCACCAATGTCGTTCTCGATTCGTCGAGGCGGCCGCGGTATTGCAGTTCGTCGTTGGCGTTGAAGCCGAAGAAGTCGGGGGTGCAGACGGCGTCGTAGGCGCGGGCGACGGCTTGCGTGTCGTCGATCACGTAGGGAAACGTGAAGTCGTGCTTCTTGGCAAACAGTTTCATGTTGTCGAATGAGTCTTCGGGATAGTTCTCGACATCGTTCGGCATGATGGCGATGACGCCGACGCCCAGCGCCTGCAACGCGCGGGCTTCGGCGGCGAGGCGGTCGGCGATGGCGCGCACATACGGGCAATGGTTGCAGATGAAGGCGATCAGCGTGCCTTTGGGTCCGCGCAACTCCTTCAGCGCGTAGGTTTTGCCGTCGACGCCCTTGAGCGCGAATTCCTTCGCTTTCCAGCCGAAGTCGCAGATGGACGTTTGTTTCAAGGCCATGGTCGCACCTCTTGGGAGCAATGCCGGCGAAGGTTCGCACCGCGCGGCCTGCCGGCGCAAGTCTCACGCGCGGCGAAGCGCGTGGCCGATGCCGGCGGCGATGATCGGGATCATCGCATAGGCGAAGCCGATATCGGCCATGTAGTCGGCGGGCGCCATTCGCATCTGCTCGGGGCCGAAGATGAAGAAGGGCGCGTCGAGCGCGAGCGCCATCACCATCCAGATCGTGCCGACGAAGAGCCCTTGGTCGAGCGTCGGTGCCGCGCTCGTGCGCAGCTGCAGGTAGGCGAACGCCGTGGCCGAGAGCGCCAGCGCCAGCGACATCAGCGTGTCGAACAGCGCCGTCGAAGGGTCGATGAACGGAAAGAGCGCGATGCCGATGCCGAACGGGACCGCCCAGACGGCGACACCGAATAGAACAAGCCGCAGGAAATTGCCCATGATGGTGTCTCGTCGCGTGGCCGTCGGCGGCAACCTACCAAGCGGGCGCTCCCTGCGACACGGCGCAGCTTCAACAAAGCGTGAATCGCGGGCGCGACCTAACCCCAGGCGTAGTTGAAGCTGACGCTGATGCGGTCCTCGCGGGCTTGGTTGGGCGGAACCTCGTGGCGCAGCCAGCTTTCGAACAGGACGACGGCGCCGGGTTTCGGCTCGAGATAGACGAAGCTTTGCGCGTCGCGCGGGGCTTTGGCCCGTTTGGGCGGCGCCGCCATCATCAGGCCGAGGCGCGGGTCCTCGAGTTTGAGCGCGCTCGAGCCCTTGGGCACCGCGACGTAGTAGGTGCCGCTGATCACGCTGTGCGGGTGGATGTGCGCGGTGTGCACGCCGCCGGGTTTCAGGATGTTGACCCAGATGCTGTCGAGCGTGAGTTTCTTGCCGCCGAGATCGTAGTGCAACGCGCGCGCGAACGCGGCGACGTGCGCGTCCAGCTGCTTTTCAAGTTCGGCGAATTGCGGCGCGCGCGTCGGCAGATCGTTGAGGGACGAATAGGACGTGTATCCCGCATAAGCATTGACGCGGCACCACTCCTGTCCCGCGCGGTCGTCGCGGGCGATCGACAGGCACGCCGTGCGCAAGTCGTCGTTCAACCGCTTCGCGCCTGTGCCGGTCAGTTGAGCCTGGTAGATCTTGGTTGCGAACAGGGTGTCGATTTGCGCCATCGGGCGCGATGTATCGCGGTCGTTGCGCCGCCGTCAAAGGCCGTGTGGCTAAGCAGTGTGTCGCCGGTCACAAAGACCGCTCGGGCTCGACCGGCCTACGCTCACGCTCTCGTGAGTTGTGCGGAGGCGCACAGACGAGGCGCGCAGTGAAGGCTTAATTGATCGTTATTGATTCATTCACGTCGAGCAGAGGGGCGCCGCCACGGCGCGGTGCCAAGGCCGAGACAATGACGCAGCTATCGCAGAATTCTTTCACACCGACGGTCGTGAGCTTGGTTCTCGCAAGCCGCGGTCTCGCGCCCACGCCGGCGTTTGGGCAGGAGCACGCCGCCCTGCAAAGCGCAGCGTCCGCCGAGCCCGCACTTTTCTCGCAGAGCGCGGTCGCCGTTCGGGTGATCGCCATCGTCGCGTTGCTCTTGGCGGCCGCCGGCGCCAGTCTGATGGGCGACGGTGCGACGCATGCGGAGAGCGTGGGCGTTCACGCGAGCGTCTAGCGCTATCCACGCTTCTCGATGATGCGGGCGACGTCGTCGAGGCTCTCGACGGCGACGGCCTCTTCCGGGTCGAGCGGCTTGCCGAAGCACTCCTCCAAGGCCAGCAGAACCCGCGCATGAGCGAGGCTGTCCCATTGTTCGATCGCCCCGATGCGCGGGTTCGCCGGCAAGTCGCGTTCGGCCATCGCCAAAGCGTCGGCCAGAAGCCGACGCGCCGTCGTCATCGCGCTCATCCCGGCTTTCCTTTCCGCGCGCGCCATTCCTCGCGCATCATGCCGAAGTGATACTGGTCGAGGCGCGAGCCGTCGGTCATCGATTTGCACTGGCCGCGCATGACGCCTTCGAGCTTCCAGCCTTGGGCCTTGTAGTTGAAAACGGCGGGGAAGTTGCGGGCGAGCGGCGTGCCGTAGGCCTTCTCGACGCCGCGGTGTTCGAAGAACTCGTCGAGGAGGGCGGCGCGCACCTCGTTGACAACGCCCTTGCCCCAAAACCGCTTGTCGCCGATCACGAGATTGAAGTTCGCCGAAGCGTGCAGCTTGTTCATTTCAACCATGAAGAAGCCGATGTGCTGGCTCATCGCCTTCGTGAAGATGCCGATCAGATAGGCGCGGTCGTTGTCGTGGTGGACGATGTAGCGCGTCAGCTGGTCCTTGGTCATGCGATTGGCAGGCACGTTCAAGGGACCCATGACTTCGCGGTCGGCGGACCAGTCACACCAGCGGTCGGAGGCGTCCGCGGGCGTCAGGCTGCGCACGAGGAAGCGGTCGGTCGTCAGCGTGACCGGGCGGCCCGGCGGTTTTTGCATCATGGCTTCTTGGTCAGTGTGTTGCGGACCGTATCGCGGCTGACCTTGCCGCGCGAGGTCTTGGGGATGTCGTCCACAAAGAACCAGCGTTCGGGCGTGGCCTCGCGGCGCAGGCGCTTCAGGCACCAATCGCGCAGGGAGGCACCGTCTTCGCTTGCGCCGGGCGCGAGGCGGACGGCGGCGGCGACGATCTCGCCGCTGACGACGTCCGGCATGGCGAAGACGCAGGCCTCGGCCACCGACGGGTGACTTTCGAGCAGCATGTTGATTTCGGTTGGTTGCACTTTGAAGCCGGCGCGGTTGATCTCGTCCTTGGCGCGGCCGGTCAGGCGAACGTTGCCCGCGGCATCAACTTCGCCCAAGTCGCCGGTGCAGTACCAGCCGTCGCGCAGCACGGCTTGCGTGAGGTCGGGGCGATCCAAGTAGCCGCTCATGAGCGCCGGCGTTTGTACGACGATCTCGCCCGCGCCTTGCGTGCGGATCGCACCGTCGTCGCCCTTCACGCCCGCCGTTCCGCCCCATGGCCTGCCGATCAAACCGTCGGCCGGCGCGTGCTCGCGCGACGAGGCGCCGCCGATCCAGTTCGCCGTCTCGGTAATGCCGTAACAGTTCACGACTTCGCAACCGGCCCATTCGGCGATGCGAGACCACAGCGCGGCGGAAAGTGGTGCCGAACCGATGTGCACGCGTTTGAGCGATCGCTGCTTGGGCGGCGCACTCATGCGCAACGCCATGTGCCAGAGCGAGGGCACGGAGCTCATGAAGGTGACGGCGTGCTCGTCGATCAGGGACCCGAGGGATTGCGCCAGCGCAAGGCCGCGCGGCACGAGAACGATGTCTCCGCCGGACCACAGCGGCGTCAGTGCGTTGCCGATGAGGCCGTGACCGAAATGGGTTGGCAGCGTGACGAGCGCGCGCGTCAAGGTCGCGCGGCCGATCTCGTATTCGTTGAGCGCGAGCCGGGCGAGGACTGCGCGAAACGAGAGGACGACGCCTTTCGGCGCGCCCGTCGTGCCGGACGTGAACAGGATCAGCGCTGGGTCGTCGAGCGCTTGGGCGGTTCGGGCGCTTGGGCGGTTGTTCGTCGCCGTCAGCTGTCCATTTTCGCCAAGCACGATCGAGGGCTTGCAGAAGGCGAGGACGTTCTCGCGCTCCGAAACCGTCAGCGCGGGATCAAGGCAGGCGGCTGCCGCGCCGCTCGACCACACGGCGAACAGATCGGCGAAAAAGTTGGCTGTGCCGCCATGCGCGACGGCGACCGTTGCGCCGGCTGCCGCGCCGGATTTGGTCAGTTCGGCTGCGCGCTTCGACACCGCGTCGGCGAGCGCCTTCGGGCCCCAGGTGAGGTTCAGGGTCTTGTCGTGAATCGTGCCGAAGCGTTCGAGAGGTACCAGCATCGCTCGCGCGGTTTGATATGATTCTTGGGAGCGTTTATCACACGCACGGCAGGGATGTTCAAAACATGCGGCTCAATCAGGTGACCGTCGCGGCGCGCGATTTGGCGGCTTCGATCGCGTTCTACCGCACGCTGGGCTTGAAACTGATCGTGCGAAACGACCATTACGCGAGGTTCGAGTGTCCGGAGGGCGGATCGACCTTTTCGCTGCACCTCGATCCGGCGGCGCGCGGGGTGAGCGAAACCACGATCTACTTCGAAAACGACGATCTGGATGATGCCGTCGCGGGGCTGAAGGCCAAGGGCCTGACGTTCGAGGCCGACCCCGTCGACCAAACCTGGCAATGGCGCGAGGCCTATTTGCGCGATCCGACAGGCAATCGTATCTGCCTGTTCAAGGCTGGGGACATCCGGCGCTATCCGCCGTGGCGGCTCTCCGACGCGGACGCATCAAAGTAAACCGGCGCGCCGCAGTTGACCCTGTATCGGCGCTGCTGTTCACTTCGCAAGACGTTCGCGGGAGCCGGTCGGCATGCGTGGTCTTGTCCTCGTTTCTGTTTGTGCGCTCTCAGGCGCCCTGCTGTCGGGCTGTGCGGCCATCGCAATCGTGGACACGACGGTCGGCGTCGCGACGACGGTCGTGAGCACCACGGTCGATGTCGCCGCTGGCGCGATCGATGCGGTCGCGGGCTCGTCCGACAAGAAGGACGAGAAGAAGCTCGACTGCGACGATAAGGACAAAGACAGCGATAAGGACAAAGACAAGGACGAGTGCAAGAAGCCGAAGCCGGACTAGGCATTACGAGCGCTCGACAAGGCGCGCCGCAAGAACTATGTCAGCGGCGTTCGCAACGCTTTTCGGCGGGACCCGGTGGATTTACTTCTCGACGGCTACAGGCGCTTTCGCGGCTCCCATTGGGCGGAGCATCACAAGCTCTATCGCGATCTCCATGAAGGTCAGAAACCTCCCGTCTGCGTGATCTCATGCTGCGACAGCCGGGTCGATCCGGTGACGATTTTCGATGCGCGGCCCGGCGAATTGTTCGTCATCCGCAACGTCGCAAATTTGGTGCCGCCCTATCGCGCCGGAGACGGCTTGCAAGGAACGAGCACGGCAATCGAGTTTGCCGTCCGCAATTTGAAGGTGGGCTTGCTGCTGGTTCTCGGGCACGCGCGCTGTGGCGGCGTCGGCGCCGCGATGAACGCCGAAGCGGCGGAGGATGCGGTGTTCTTGAAGCAATGGATCAATTTGCTCGATGCCGCGAAGCAGCGCGTCGGCCATGCCCACGCCGACGATCAGGACGAACTGGAGCACGAGTCGATTCGCGTTTCGCTCGAGCGATTGATGACGTTTCCGTTCGTCGCGGCCGCCGTGAACGCGGGTACGCTCACGCTCGCGGGTGCACGGTTCAGCATCTTCGAGGGCGAACTTGAGATCCTCGATCCTTCCACGGGCAAATTCACGGCGATCGAATAGGGAGCACTTCATGCGCATCGCGGCGGCGCAGTACCCGATCGATCCGATCGCTTCGTGGGCTTCCTACGAGGCGAAGATTTCGCGCTGGGTGGCGGAGGCCGCGGGCGCGGGCGCGCAGCTTCTGCTGTTTCCCGAATACGGCGTCATGGAATTGGCGCGGATCGCCGCGCCCGAGGTTTGGAGCAACCTGCAGCATTCGATCGATTTCGTTGGTGATCTCAGAGGCAAGGTCGATGCGCTTCATGCGGAGCTTGCCAAGCGGCACGACGTGTACATCGTGGCGTCGAGCCTGCCGCAGCGCGACGGCGAGGGCACGCCTTTCAACGTCGCGCGCGTGATCTCGTCCAAAGGGCGCATCGGCGAACAGCGTAAATTGATCATGACGCGTTTCGAGCGGGAGCAGTGGCACATCCGCGGCGGGCGCGAGATCAACGTGTTCGAAACGGCCGTGGGCACGTTCGGCATCGCGATTTGCTACGACGCGGAATTCCCGTTGATCGCGCGCGCGATGTCGGACGCGGGCGCCGCGATGATCCTGGTGCCGAGCTGCACCGATACGCTCCACGGCTATCACCGCGTTCGCGTGGGAGCCCAAGCGCGTGCGTTGGAGAACCAATGCTATGTGGTGCAGTCGCCGACGGTGGGTGAGGCGCTGTGGTCGCCGGCCGTCGACAACAATGTCGGCGCGGCCGGCGTTTATGGGCCGCCCGATCTTGGGTTTCCCGACGACGGCGTCGTGGCGCTCGGCGCTCTCAACGAGGCGATGTGGCTTTATGCCGACCTCGATCTCACGGCCGTCACGCGCGTGCGGCTCGAGGGCAAGGTGTTCAACGACAAGCACTGGGCGGAGCAGCCCGGGGCCGCACCGCTCAAGGCGAGGGTCGTCGAACTCTGATCGCTATGGCGTGCCTTGCAGCAACCGCTTGTAGGAGTCCACGAGCGAGGCGTAGGGCGGCGCGAAATGGATTTGGCTCGTGCCGTCGGGAAGCGCCACCGTTGTCTTGATTTCGAAATGAAGATGGATCGTCGTGGCGGCGCCGCCGAAATCATTCGACACCAAGCCCAGATGCTGGCCGCGCGCGACCTTGTCGCCAAGTGCCACGGCGAGTTGATCCATCTTCATGTGCAGATAACGATAGCGAATGCCGCTGTTGGCGGTGAGCGTCACCGTGTAGCTGCCGATATTGGTGACCTGGCCCGCTTCGGCGGCCACCGCCCAATGTACGCCTTTCTTGCAGGTCGAGGGGCGAATGTCTTGACCTTGATGGCCCTTCGCCGAAGGGCAGATCGGCGTTTCCCAACTGCGCTTTTCGCAGAAGTCGTCGCGCCAGGGATAGCTGTAGTTGACCTTGTCGCACTGGCTGCCGCCGGGGCCTGAGCCGCCGCCGTTCATGTAGACCTGACTGTTGGGGTAGGCGGGCGCGACTTCCAGCGGGAAGCGCATGCCGGGTGCGTAGATGGAGTCGATCTTCACGCCTTCGCCCGAGCCCGTCAGGAGTTCGCCCGGCGGTTCGTAGGAGAACGTCGCGCCGGTCGGATCGGTAAGCGGCGGCGGTTCTGCCGGCGGCTGCGGTGGCTGAGGCGGCTCGACGGGGGGCGGCTCGGCCGGTGGCGCAGGCGGCGGTTCCGCAGGCGGCTGCGGCGGTTCGGTGGACGGAAAGACTTGGTCGAGCGTGCAAGGCAGCTTGCCGTCGCACTTCGCAAAGAACGCCCACGCCAGGAAGGCGAGGATCGCCAGAATGATGATGACAATGACGCCGCGCATCAGGGGCCATCCTTTCCGAACAGGCCCATGCTCTCGGCAAGTGCGCGGATGAAGGCAGGCTTCTGGCAGCGCTCTTCTTCGGGATTGCGGCACTCGATCGAGATCAGGTAGGCCGCGCCGAAGCGGCTGAACGTCAGGTCGAAGCCGCCTTCGGTCTTATCGATGGCGAAGGGGACGTTCGCTCCCGTCAAGAGTTGTTTCTTCTTTGCGTTGATGAGCCGCATCATCGGGTCGTTCGCCTGGAGCACCATGGCGCGGCGTTCGCCGTGCACCTCCACCGTGATGTCGCCCATGCGCATCGACGCCGCGTAGGAATCCGGTTGCGGAAAGACGTTGACGGCGGCGGCCGCAATGCGCTGTTCGATCGGCAGCAGCATGGGGAGCGACGGTTGCGGCGCATCGGCGGCAATCGACATCTGCCGAATCTGCGCGCGAGCGAGGCGCTTCGTGCGCAGCGCTTCGCGCACTTCGCTCCAATCGATCGGCATCAGTTTGTGCTCGGTCGCCGGAGCGACGGCCGCCGAAGGCGGAGGCGTCGGCTGGGCAATTGCGATGAGTGCGGCCGCTGCCGCGAGCGCGGCTGCCACGCCGATGAATGCAGTACGCATCGGACATCTCCCCAGGGTTGGCAGGCCGCAGTATGCCCCAAATCGTGACGATACGCAGACGGAAGCAGGCCGAATTGCTCCGGGCCGCTGGGTTCGGCGCTATTTCAGCGCGGCGAGCGCGGCTTTCAGACCCTGCACGTTGGCCGCGCCCTCGGGCACGTCGATGGCGGCGCCTTTGAGGTCGGCGCCGATCGGCTCCGCCCGGCCTCCCAGGCATTTGCCCAGGAAGTTGTCGGCGATCGCGAAGAACGAGATGCGGTTTTCGGGCCTGGCAAAGCCGTGGCCCTCGTCGGCGTAGATCGCGTAGGTGACGGGAATCTTGCGCGCCTTCATCGCCGCGACGATCGTGTCGGATTCCTTGCGCGTGACGCGCGGATCGTTGGCGCCTTGGCCGATCAAGAGCGGCCGTTGGATTTGATCGACCTTGGTGATCGGCGAGCGCTCGAGCAGGGATTTCTTGCCTTCGGGCGTGCGCGGGTCGCCGACGCGCTTGTACCAGGTGACCTCCATGAAGGGCTGCCAATAGGCGGGGAAACTTTCGATCAGGGTCACGAGGTTCGAGGGGCCGACAATGTCGACGCCGCAGGCGAAGGTCGTAGGTGTGAACGTCATGCCGACGAGCGTCGCGTAGCCGCCGTAGGAGCCACCCATGATCGCGATCTTGTCTTTCTGCGCGACGCCGTTTGCGACGGCCCAGTCGACGCCGTCGATCAAGTCGTCATGCATCTTGCCGGCGAATTCATGCGTCGCCTTTTCGATGAACGATTTTCCGAAGCCTTCCGAGCCGCGATAGTTGACGGACAGCACGGCGTAGCCGCGATTGGCGAGCCATTGGTGCCCGCCGTTGTACCCATAGCTGTCGCGCGACCATGGGCCGCCATGCACGAACAGTACCATCGGTAGAGGTTTCTCCGGTTTGCCGTCGCCGTTCGCGTCGGCGCCGCGCGGGAGACTGAGGTAAGAGGGCAGCATCAAACCGTCGCGCGCCTTGATCTCAACGCCGTACATCGGCGACAGCGGCGCCCCTTCGAGGTTGGGGCGCGCGGAGAAGAGTTTCGTGAGTTTCTTGGCACCGCGATCGTAGAGCCAGAAGGCAACGGGCTCGATCAAGCGGTCGACTTGTACGGTCCAGAATTTGTCGTCGTCGGAGCGGCTGGTGACGAGCCAATCGCCCTTGGCTTCGCGGTTGAGGAAATCAATGTCGGGTTTGACCTCGTCGTCGACCGCAAGCCAGTCGGCGCGAAGATATTCGGCCGATACGGCTTGCACCTTGCCGGTCACGGGATGGATCATGAAATCCTGGACGTCGGCTTTGGGGGACTCCGTCAGTATCGTGGCCTGGCCGGTTTTCAGATCGAGCGTCGCGAGCGCCGCCTTGTCGCGGCCGCGGCTTTCGAGCAGGTAGAAGGTCGTGCCCGCGGTGTCGAAGCCGATCGTTTGGGTGGTCAGCGAGTCTTCGGGGCCGACCTGGAAGAAGGGCTTCGCATCGATCTTTCCGTTCGCGGCCACTTTGAACGTGTCGACGCCGCCGCCGGGCGTTTGCTTGGACGCGAAGCGAACGGTAAGCGTGTCGTCCGAGACGAAGCCCGCATAGCCTTCGTTCTTCATGACGAGTGTGCGCTCGCCGCTCTGCAGGTTCACGCGATAGAGGTCGTGATATTGCGGGTCGCGGTCGTTGAGGGCAATGAGGATTTCGTTCGGCTTCGCATTTGAGATCGTGTCGATGTTTGCCTGAATTTTCCCTTCGGGCGAGAGCGCGATGACCTTCGCCGTCGCGATGTCGGTCAGATAGATGCGCCAGTTCTCGTCGCCGTCGGTGTCTTGCCGATAGAGGATGTGCGTGTTGTTGCGCGCCCAAAAGAATTCGCGGATGCCGCGCTTCGTGTCGTTGGTGACCACTTTCGCCGCGGCCAAACTGTCGATCGGCGCAACCCACACGTTCAATACGCCGTCCTGAGGTGCGATGTAGGCGATGTGTTTGCCGTCGGGACTTACCTTGGGGCTGGTGCGCGTCGGGTTGCCGAAGATGTCCTGGCGCGGAATGACCTTGCTTTCCTTCGCGGCAGCCGTCGACAAAAGGGCCGCGGGCGCGGAGGCCGTCAGAGCAACAGCGGCTGCCGCCGCGAGCAGCATTGTCTTCGATGTCATGGATGGTTCTCCCGGATTGCCGATCCGAACTCGGGACAGATTCGTCGGCTCTGCCTGCCACATGGGCAAAGCCGCGCGCAGCGTCAAGTGAAGGCTGGGTGAGGTTCTGCAGGTGCAGGTTGCGTCAGGGACGCGCGAGCGCTTCCTTCAGGCCCGGGATGTGTTCTTTTCCAGTGGGCACCGCGACGGACGAACCTTCCAAGTCGTCGTCGATAGGTTCGTAGCGGCCACCGAGGCACTGCGACAAGAACGCCTCGGCGATTGCAAAGAAGGACAGACGATTCTCCGGGCGCGCGAATCCGTGGCCCTCGTCGGAATAAAGGACGTAGGTCACGGGCAGCCCCTTTTTGGTCATCGCGCGGACGATTTGGTCGGCTTCGCTTTGCTTGACGCGCGGGTCGTTCGCGCCCTGGCCGATCAGGAGGGGGCGCTGAATTTTTGCAGCGCGGAACAAAGGCGAGCGCTCCTTGAGCAACTTCTTGCCTTCGGGCGTGGTCGGGTCGCCGACGCGGCGCTTGAAATTGTCGAGGAACGACGTCCAGTAGGCCGGAATGTTGTTGAGCAGCGTATTGAGATTCGACGGGCCGACGACATCGACCGCGCAGGCAAACTTCGCGGGCGTGAAGGTGAGGCCGACGAGCGCCGCGTAGCCGCCATACGAGCCGCCGTAGATTGCGACCTTGTCCCTTTGCGCGACGCCGTTGTCGACCGCCCAATCGACGGCGTCGATCAGGTCGTCGTGCATCTTTGCGGCCCATTCCTTGTCGCCCGCGTTCACGAACGCCTTGCCGAAGCCGGTCGAGCCGCGAAAGTTGACGGTGAGCATCGCGTAGCCGCGATTGGCGAGCCAGGCACCCCATGGACTGTACGAATAGCTGTCGCGCGTCCACGGGCCGCCATGCACCATGAGGACCAGCGGCAACGGTTTGTCCGGAACGCCGTCGCCGTCCGCGTCGCTACCCTTCGGCAGCGTGAGGTAAGAGACCATCTCGAGCCCGTCGCGGGCTTTGATCACGCGGGCGTGGACGGCGGGAAGGGGCGCGCCTTCAAGGCTCGGCCGCGCGGTGAACAGCGTCTTGAGCGCGCGTTTCTTGCGGTCGTAGAGGGCGAACTTCACGGGCTCGGAGATGTTGTCGATCCATAGTGTCCAGAGGTTGTTGTCCTTCGACTGGCTGATCATCGACCAATAGCCGGTCACTTGACGATCGAGGAACTTGAGATCGGCCTTGAACGATGGGTCGAGCGCTTTCCAGTTCATGCGCTCGTATTCCGAGGCGTAGGCCAACGCCTTCATGGTCACCGGGTTGCTGATCACGTAGGCGACGTCGGACTTGTCGGATTCGCCGAGCACAGTGCTCGATCTCGTCTCGGTGTTGACGAGCGTGAGGGCGCTTTTGTCGCGCCCGCGGCTGTCGAACATGTAGATCGACTTGTTGTCGGGGCCGAAGGACAAGGGCTGCGTCGTCAAAGCATCGTCGCCAGGAACCGTGGTGAACGGCTTCCATTCCTTACCGTCAAGGCGCGCATATTCTTGGCCGCCATCAGGCGTCGGCTTTGCCGCCAAGCGAACGGCGAGGGTGTTGTCGGCAAAAACACCGGAGAAGCCCTCGTTCTTCAGCACCATTTTGGCTTGGCCGGTGACGACGTTGATGACCCAGGGGTCGTGCCAGCGCTCGTCGCGGTTGTTGAGGCCGACCAGGATTTCATCGGGTCTTTCGTAGGAGGCCGCAATGATTTCCGCACGCACGGTCTTATAAGGCGTCAAGTCCTTCGTCGTGCCGTTCGCCAGATCGACCGCGTAGAGATGGAAGTTCTCGTTGCCGCGCTGATCCTGAAGATAGAGAAGGTGTGTGCCGTTGAACGCCCACTGGTAGGTGCGGATGGGCCTCGTTTTTTCATGCGTTACGGGTTTTGCCTTTTCCAGATCGTCGATCGGGCCGACCCAGAGGTTCATCACGCCGTCGACGGGCGCGGTGAACGCGATCTGCTTTCCGTCCGGACTAATGATGGGGGCAGTGCGTTCGGGATTGCCGAAGATCACTTTGCGCGGGATGAGGTCGTTCGCACCGAACGAGGCCCATGCGCCGTTGCCGAACATGCCAAGCGTGACGAGAGCAACGAGGGCCAGTGCCCAGTACTTGAGGAACCTCATTGCGGAGCGCGTTCTCTTCTTGGACACAGGCGGAACAGGCGGGAAGTTAGGCCTTCCCGCCCCGGCAACGCATTCACATTACTGGCACCAATGCGTCATTCTGGCGGGACAACTGGACGCACAGAGCTGCGAAGTTCACGCTAGTACATTCCGCAGGTCCTACTGGATTTCGTAGGTTACCGAGACGCTCGCACTGAGTGTTTGTTGCCCCGCAGCCACGGGGACGGACGGCGCCGCCCCGTCCATCGCGGCGGCGCGAAACATCGGCTGGGGCGGCATGATGATCCCACCGGATTCCGAAATCTGGACGACGCGTCCGAGCGTCACGCCCGCGGCTGCGGCGTAGAGTTCGGCTTTGGCGCGGGCGTCGGCGACGGCTTTCTTGCGGGCGTCGTCCAAGAACGGCTTGGGTTCGTCGACGTCGAAGGAAATGCCGCTGATCTGATTCGAGCCTGCTCTGACGAGCGTGTCGAGGATCGAGCCGAGTTTCGCGAGATTCTTCACGCGCGCCGTGACTTGGTTCGACACTTGATAGCCGCTGATGCGCGGGGCCGTCGTCTGGTTCGGCTGATAGGGCGGATATTGCGGGGACACCGAGAAGTTCGACGTTTGGATGTCGTCCTCGGCGATCCCGGCTGTCTTCAACGCGCCGATGACGGCCGTCATCGCGGCATTGTTTTTCGAGAGCGCCTCTTGCGCGGTCGGCGCCTCGGTCGTGACGCCGGTGTTGACGACGGCCATGTCGGGCTTGGTCTTCACTTCGCCGGTGCCCGAAACGCTGATCAGGCGGGGCGGGGCGTTGTCGGGCGCTGAAATCCCGTAGCGCGGACCGATCAGCGCCGCCGCCGCGAGAGCGGCCACGATGACCAGTCCCGATCCGACGGCAATCGCACGAATGTTCATGGTGGAATCCCCTGATTTTGTCTGAGCCTCACGTCGTGC
This sequence comes from Micropepsaceae bacterium, assembly GCA_041477875.1. Lineage (GTDB taxonomy): Bacteria > Pseudomonadota > Alphaproteobacteria > Micropepsales > Micropepsaceae > SZUA-430. The sequence goes on from JBGOVA010000018.1 coordinate 16,542, forward strand.
AAGCATATCTGACCCGATCAGGGCGAAACAAAGGCCCGGGCCTGCGACAAAGCTTGCCGGCGGATGAACGACACATCACAAAATTGAGGGCTTCGTGGGCGGGGGGCGATGGGTTATAGCCCATACACTTTCGGTGGGGCCTGTAGCTCAGTTGGTTAGAGCGGGCCGCTCATAACGGTCTGGTCGCAGGTTCGAGTCCTGCCGGGCCCACCACCCTTCGCTCGCAAAGCAAGCGAAGGCTGCCGCGCCGAAGCCCGTAGGCGAAGGCGGGCGAAATTTCCGCGAGCTGCGGCTTGGCAGGCCAAGTGCCCGGCAAGGCCCGTCATCAATCATTTGTTCACGACTCGGCACGCCGATTCATGCGCGTTCCAAACTGGTCTTTAAGACTGCTTAGCCATAGTGCGCTGAAAGCAAGCTCGCCCGCCCCGTGGGTCGCGGCTTTGCGTGGTCCATCTTCGTTGAGGCTCAAGCGCAATGATCGTCGCCAAGTTTCGCCGCCCCCTTTTGATCGCCGCCCAGATCTCCATGCTGTCGCTCGGCGTCAGCGCGCTGCCGCTGACGGCGCGGGCGCAAGAAGCCGATGAAGGTGCTTGGGTCTGGGGCGTTGCCGCGGGAGACGCGGCGCTCGCCCAAGCGAACGCACTGGTGCCGGCGAACTATCGGACGCTTAGCGTCGGTCAAGGCGGCGGCGGCATCGGTGTTTTGGCCGTCGGGTCGACCGGAACGGGCGTGACGATTGCGATCGTCGATACCGGCATCGATCTCGATCATCCGGAATTCGCCGGCCGCATCGCGATCGGCGGTACGTGCTTCGGTTCCGGCTCGACGTGCGACGGCGGCGCGGGGCTGGGCGACGACGACAACGGCCACGGCACGCATGTCGCGGGCATCGCGGCGGCGGCGAGCAACGGCGTGGGCAACACGGGCGTCGCGCCCGATGCCACGCTGCTCCCGGTGAAAGTGTTGGCCGCGTCGGGCGCGGGCAGCTACGGCGCCGTGGCGGCCGGCATTTCCTACGCGTCCGAACAGGGCGCGCAAGTGATCAATCTCAGTCTCGGCGGGCCGAAGCCCAGCATCGCGTCGGACACCAATTCATTGCTCGCATCGCTGCGGGAAGCCGCACAGACGAGCGTGATCGTCGCCGCCGCGGGCAACGACGGCAACGGCCGGCTTCCGATTTATCCGGCGGCTTTCGCAACCCAGACCGGCATTGTGGGCAGCATGATCATCGTCGGCTCACTGCGGCCGAACGGCACGGTGATCTCGCGATTCTCGAATACGCCGGGCAACGACGGTTGCACGGGTCCGCGTTCGGCGCGCTTCTGCTACAAGGACGTGTTCCTGGTGGCGCCGGGCGAGAATATTCTTTCGACACTGCCAGGCGGCACGTATGGCACGGCCTCAGGCACATCGATGGCGACGCCCTACGTCGCAGGCGCGGCGGCGGTCGTGCTGAGCGCGGCGCCCTATCTGACGCCACAAGAGGTCGCCGGCATTCTCTTCGCCTCGGCGATCGATTTGGGCAGGCCGGGTACGGATCCGATCTATGGCCGCGGTCTTGTGAATCCCGTCGGCGCCATTCTGCCGTTGGGTTCGCTTTCGATCGCAACGTCGGGCGCCACGACGAAAGGGCGGACGGGACCGGGCAATCTCAGCGTTTCAGGATTGAGCGGCGTGTTGGCGAACGGCCTGCGCGGTTCGCAAGCGGCGCACGACCTGGTGTTCTTCGATGCGTTCAATCGCGACTATCATGTCAATCTGGCCAAGTCGGTTTCAAGCGGCGCGGCGTCGCTTGCGGGCGTCGTCGCGCAGAGCGGGCCGTCGTTGCGCGCCGTGACATTTTCGGGCGAGAGCTATTCGGCCTCCGGCTTTGTCGCCGACGAGGCCGCTAATATGGTGGCGTTCGAGGGGCGGACGGACGTGCGTGCGCCTGAGTTGCGTGATGCGGTCGTCACGGCACGGTTGTCGGAGGATGCGTCGGTGACGGTGGGCTACAACACCGGCGCGGCGGGCAGGCTCAATCAGCTCGATCTTACGGCGAGCGAAGCTTTCGACGGCCTGTTCATGTCGGCTGCGGCGATGAATTCGCCCTATCTGGGTTTTGCGGGCGATGCTTTGCTAATCGGCGCGAACGTCGCAATGAACGACGACCTGTCGCTGACGGTCGGACATGTTTCGCAAGCCGAGAGGAACGATGCCGCATTTTCGGACGAGATTCTGACGGTCGAGGAGAAGCTTGCGCGGCTACGCGCGGACGACACGCATGTGGCGTCCGGCGAGGGTAGCGCGGCGTCTCTCGGCTGGCGGTTTGCGCCGTGGGGCCTTGCGGGCGTCAATGTGGCGTACACGGACGAACAGAACGCGCTCTTCGGCGGATACGAGGCCGGCGCGCTGGCGCTGACGGGCGATGCGGAAACCGCGTCGGCGGGCGTGGGCGTGCGCGTCAACCTCGGCGGCGATTGGGTCGCTTCGGCCTCATGGAACGCGGGCGTCAGCCGCGTGACGCCGGTCGCAGGCGGGTTGTTCGCCAATATCTCCGACCTTCAGACCATGGCCTACGGCGTGGCGCTGGCCAAGCGCGGACTCTTCGGTGCGGGCGACACATTGGGCTTCGGCGTCTCGCGGCCGGTGCATATTGTGGATGGGAGCGCCCTCTTCGTCGCGTCGACCGGGGTGACCAAGGCGCGCGAGATCGTTTACTCGACGGAAACCATCGACCTTGCGAGTGCGACGCCCGAAACCGACTTGGAGATCGGTTACACCGCGCAACTGTGGAGCGGCGTGTCATTTCAGGCCAATGCGATCTATCAACTCGATCTCGGCGGGATGGCCCGGAGCGAGGCGATCGCCGGCCTCGCGACTGTGAAGACCGTTTGGTAACGCTCTGAAAAGACGGAAGGCCGGCTCGCTCCGTCCTCGCCAAATTCCGACAAATTCGATCAAATTTTCGCGGAGTTCGGAACCCCGCGTTAGATGCCCTCCGGGCATGATGGCGTCAGGCGGCGCAGGCTTTCGCTTGCGCGCGAACGATCACGCTGTCCTCTTGCCGGAGCATTCCATGCGAACGTCCGCTCGAATCGCGTTGTTTGCGCTCGGCGTCAGCGCGCTGACTCCCGCGGTGCAAGCGGGTCAGGCAGAAGGCCGCAGCCCGTGGATCTACGGCGTCGCGGCGCGCGAGGCCGCGGAAGCGGACGGCGCCAACGTCTGGCTCGTCGACTACAGCGCGGTTGGCGATGTCGAAGCGAATGCTCGTGTGCGACCGCCCAAGGCGCCCAAGCCGACGCCTACACCGACCCCAACTCCAACCCCGCCGGCAGGCAACAACACGGGCGCGGGGATTCTGGTTGCGGTCGTCGACACCGGCATCGATCTCGATCATCCGGAATTCGCGGGCCGCATTGCAGCCGGGGGAACGTGTTTCGGCGGAGCGGCGGCATGTCCCGGCCTTGCCGCACAAGGCGACGACAATCACGGCCACGGCACGCACGTCGCGGGCATCATCGCGGCGGCGGCGAACGGTGTCGGCAATACCGGCGTCGCGCCGGGCGCTCTGCTGTTGCCGGTGAAGGTGCTGGACGCGAGCGGCAGCGGCTCCTATGCGTCGGTCGCCAGCGGCATCTCGTACGCGGCGTCGAAGGGCGCGCGCGTCATCAACATGAGCTTGGGCGGCAGTTCGCCGTCGTCGACATTGATTGCGCCCCTGCAGCAGGCGGCGGCGACTGCGGTGATCGTCGCGGCGGCCGGCAACAGCGGCAATGCCACCGCGCCCGGGTATCCCGCCGCGTACGCGACGCAGGCGGGCATCGTCGGCAGTATGATCATCGTGGGTTCGGTCGGCCCGACGAACGTGATTTCCTCGTTCTCCCAGACGCCGGGCAACGGCGGTTGCGTGGCTTCGGGCGGCACGACGACCTGCTTCAAGGATGTGTTCTTGGTGGCGCCGGGTCAGAGCATCTACTCGACCTATAAGGGCGGCGGGTACGCCACGATGTCCGGTACGTCGATGGCGACACCTTACGTTTCCGGCGTCGCGGCGCGCGTGTTGGGTGCCGCGCCCTATCTGACCAACAAACAAGTCGTCAGCATCTTGCTTCAGTCCGCGATCGATCTCGGCGCCAAGGGCACGGATGCGGTCTACGGGCGAGGGCTCGTCAATCTGCAGGGCGCGCTGGCGCCCCTGGGAACGCAAACGGTCGCGACGACGGGCGGGACGACGGGCAGCTTCGGCGGAACGGGTAATGTCGCGAGCGCGGGCATATCGGGCGTGCTGGCCGCCGGTTTGCGCAATTCGCAAGTGGTCAAGAACCTCGTCTTCTTTGACGCCTACGGGCGCGACTACACCACCGACCTTTCGTCGTCGGCCGCCAACAACAGCGTGAGTCTGGCCGGCGTCGTCGCGCAAAGCGGCAACGCGCTGCGGCATGTGTCCGCCTTCGGCGAGGGTTACAGCGTTTCAGGTTTCGTCGGCGACGAAGCGGCGAACGCGGTCGCGTATGCGGGCTTTGCCGAGCGTTCGTATACGGAACTCAGCGACATCGTCATCAAGGCGCGTTTCAGCGGCGATGCGTCGGTCACGTTGGGCCACAATGCGTCGCTTGCGGGGCGCGTGAACCAACTCGACCTTGCGGCGAGCGAGGCCTATGGGGGGTTGTTCATGTCGGCATCGGCGATGAACTCGCCGTTCCTGTCGCTGACGCCGGATGCGACGTTCCTGTCGGCGGCCATCGATGCGGGCGACGGGTTCACGTTTTCCGCGGGACGCGCGGGGTCCGAACAGAATGCGACCTCGGCGTACGACGACGAGATTCTGACTCTCGACGAAGAGCTTGAAAACTTGGCGCAGGATCCGACGCATTTGCGCTCGGCGCAGAACACCGTTGCGGCGATGAGTTGGCAGTTCGCGCCGTGGGGCATCGTCGGCCTGAACGCCGCCTGCACCGAAGAGGAAAACAGCTTCCTGGGCACGTACGAGCAAGGGGCGTTGGCGCTGACCGGAGATGCCGCGACCACGTCTGTCGGGTTCGGCGCGCGTTTCAACCTGGGCGATGATTGGGTGATGTCGGCATCGTGGAGCCGCGGCACGACCGAGGCGTCGCCTGTCGCTGGCAGCTTGTTCCAAAGCTTCTCGACGATCGAGAGCCAAGCTTACGGACTTGCGCTGTCAAAGCTCGGCATCTTCGGAGAAGCGGACTCGCTCGGCTTCTCGGTGTCGCGCCCGCTGCACATCACGGACGGTTCGGCGGTCATTACCGCGTCGACAGGGGTCACGGAAGAACGCGAAATCCTCTACTCGACGGAGGCGGTCAACCTCGCGAGTTCGACGCCGGAGACCGACTATGAGGTGGGCTACACGGCCAAGCTCGACGAAAAGCTGACCCTGCAGACCAACGCGATGTACCAGCAGGACGTGGGCGGAGAGGCCGGCAAGGGCGCGGTCGCGGCTTACATGACGCTGAAGGCGCAGTGGTAAGGCCGGAAGACGCTATTCGCCTTTGGTTTTGACGTGCTCGCGCGCCGTTTGAATTTCGCGGCGTAGTCCGATCGGGTCTTTGACCATCTTCATGCGGATGTCGCCGGCGCCGGTGCCGTGCACGTTGATCGTGCCGTAGCCGAATATGCGGCCGAGAATGGTCTCGTTGACGTTCACTTCCTCGATCTTGTCGAGGCTGACTTCCTCCGTCGTGATCGAGATCAGACCCGTCTTCTTGACGAAGCGGTCGGTCGTGACGGCGAGTTCGAGGGCGTAGGCACGCACGAGCATGGTGGCGCCGTAGAACATCGGAATCGCGGCCAGAACCAGCAGCACATAGGTGATGCCGTGATAGGGGATCCCGCCGATGGCGACCGCGAGGAAGGGAGCCACCAGGATCGAACCGCCCAGCCAATAGAGCCAGTGGTAGCCGGTCAGAAACAAGATCCGCTCATTCGCACCGAGCGTATGGCTGACATAGCTCATGGGCTCTCCCCGAGGCGTGGCGCACGGGTCACAAGGTGGTCATAAGCCATGGGTGCCTGCAAGAGCCTTGAGCCGCTCAGTGTCCCTGATTTCCACCTCTTGCGCGGACGGCAGACGGATGACGCCCAATGTCTTAATGCGGCTGAAGGCGCGGCTCACGGTTTCGAGTGTCAGGCCTAGGAAGTCCGCAATGTCGCCGCGTGTCATCGGCAGCTTCAAGGCACCGGTCGACGATTTCGGACACGTCGAGGACTTGAGATCGAGCAGAAACGCCGCGACGCGTTCCATGGCCGTCCGGCGGCCGAGCGCGTAGGCGTGATCGTAGGCGGTCTCAAGCTGTCGGGCGCTACCGGCGCGATAGCCTTTTTCGACCGCCGGATATTTTGCCATCAGCTCTTCAAGCTTGCGCCGATCAAAGCGGCAGACCTCGACCTCCGTCAAAGCCTCGGCATCGAAATGGTAGGTCATGTCGGACGGCATGCCGATGAACTGTCCGGCAAACATGAAGTCGAGAATCTGACGGCGCCCGTCGCTGCTGGCTTTCGACATGCGCATCGCGCCGCGCGTGACGACGAATGTGTGTTGGGCCGGATCGCCGTCCCATATCAGCGTGTCGCCGGCCTTCAAATGAACGCGGTTCGAGCCGGCGGCAAGATCGCGTATTTCGAGATCGTCCATGCCGCCGCATATGTCGCTCTGGCGGGCGGGGCAGGTGAGACAGGCAAGGGCCTCGAGCAGCGGGTGGGGCGGGGCGTCGGCTTGCGCGCCGACGCGGCCGAGACCCGTCAGGGACTGGGACACAGGGTGGTCCGTTGTGTCGGCGGTCATGCTCGGCTCTCCGGCGCTTCGCCACCTTAGGTGCGGGTGCAGGTCGGAGGCAACAAGGCGTGCGCGCAGAGATGTCGCGGCTTGCCGGATGGTGAATGCTTCGATAGAAAGCGCGCCAAATCCGGCACAACGCGGCTCCCACGAGAAACGGCGGTCCCCATGGCCTCCTATCAATACGTCTATGTGATGAAGCAGCTGGGCAAGACCTATCCCGGCGGCAAGCAGGTTTTGAAGGACATTTGGCTGTCGTTCTATCCGGGCGCCAAGATCGGCGTGATCGGCTTGAACGGCGCGGGCAAGTCGACACTGCTCAAGATCATGGCTGGCATGGAGAAGGAATTCACCGGCGAAGCTTGGTCGGCGGACGGGGCGAGGGTCGGCTATCTGGCGCAAGAGCCGGAGCTTGATCCGAAGAAGGACGTGCTCGGCAACGTGATGATCGCGGTCCAGCGCAAGAAGGCGGTGGTCGACCGCTACAACGAAATCGCGGCGAACTATTCCGACGAGACCGCCGACGAGATGGCCAAGCTGCAGGACCAGATCGATGCGCAAGGTCTGTGGGATTTGGACAGTCAGATCGAGCAGGCGCTCGACGCGTTGCGCTGCCCGCCGGGCGATGCCGAGGTATCGAAGCTGTCGGGCGGCGAGAAGCGCCGCGTCGCGCTGTGCCGGCTGTTGCTCGAAGCGCCGGACCTGCTGCTCCTTGACGAGCCGACGAACCACCTGGACGCGGAGTCGGTCGCGTGGCTCGAGCATCATCTGAAGGAGTACAAAGGCACCGTCGTGCTGGTGACGCACGATCGCTACTTCCTCGACAACGTGACGGGGTGGATCCTCGAGCTCGATCGCGGGCAGGGTATTCCCTACGAAGGGAATTATTCGTCATGGCTTGAGCAGAAAGAAAAGCGCGTGGCGATCGAGAGCAAGGGTGAGGAGGCGCGGCTCAGGACGCTGGTGCGCGAGCGCGAGTGGATCGCGGCAAGCCCAAGGGCGCGCCAAGCGAAGTCCAAGGCGCGCATCCAGGCCTATGAGGATTTGCTGGCGCAGGCGAACAGCGGCAAAGGCGACCAGGCCCAAATCATCATTCCGCCCGGTCCACGGCTCGGCTCGACCGTCATTGAAGCGAAGGGCCTGACCAAGGCCTATGGCGACAACTTGTTGATGGACGATCTGAATTTCATGCTGCCGCCCGGCGGTATCGTGGGCGTCATCGGGCCCAACGGCGCGGGCAAGACCACATTGTTCCGTATGCTGACGGGTCAGGAAAAGCCCGATGGCGGCTCGCTGAAAGTCGGAGACACGGTGGTGATGGGCTATGTCGACCAGTCGCGCGAGACGCTCGATGCCAAGAAGACCGTTTGGGAGGAGATTTCGGGCGGGCTTGACATTCTCGAGCTCGGCAAGCGCCAGATGCAGAGCCGCGCCTATGTTTCAGCCTTCAATTTCCGGGGGTTGGATCAGCAGAAGAAGGTGGGCCAATTGTCGGGCGGCGAGCGCAACCGCGTGCATCTGGCCAAGATGCTCAAATCGCATTGCAATCTGCTTCTGCTCGACGAGCCGACGAACGACCTCGACGTCGAAACGCTGCGCGCGCTCGAAGATGCGCTGACGGCGTTTGCCGGCTGCGTGATGGTCATCAGCCACGACCGCTGGTTCCTGGATCGCATCGCAACGCACATGCTCGCCTTCGAGGGCGACAGCCAGGTCGAATGGTTCGAGGGCAACTATCAGGACTATGAGGCGGACCGGAAACGGCGCCTGGGCGACGACGCGATGGTGCCGCATCGCATCAAGTACAAGAAACTCGTGCGCAACTGAGAGCGCCGAAAGAAAAGCCCCGCTGGACAGGCGGGGCTTTGGCGATTTCAGATCGCGCTTTGAATTACCGTTGCGCCATGCCGTTGGCGATCTGTTGCGTCTGTGTCGTGAGATGCGCCGTCAGCCGAGGCACGTTGCCGCCGTTTTGCGACAAGAAGGCCGCGAACTGATCGCGCTGGTCGATCGACAGCCAAATGCCGGCGACCTGGACGTCCACGAAGCGATAGCTGCCGCCGCTGCCCAGAAGGCGGAAGCCGACGCGCAGCGGCTCGCGTGCGTTCGGGTCGACGACGATGGTGTTGACGGTGACGTCGCCCGGCTTGTTGTCGATCGAGCCCACGACCTTGAGCGTCTGGCCCTTGTACTGGTCGAGGCGGGACTCATAGACGACCGTGGCGTAATCCTGGAAAGCGTTGATGAAGGCTTCGACGTCACCTTCGTTGGCGCCGCGGCGGTAGTTGCCGAGCGTGAACATCGCCGTCTTGCGGATGTCGGCGTACTGGGTGATGAAGTCGCGGAATTTTGCGCGCCGTCCGGGATCGGACGTATTGCGCAGAATGCCGACGCCCTGATCGACGAGGTGCTGGGTGAAGGCCTCGGCGTCGGGGCCGGCAACGGCGGTCCGGGCTGTCGCCAGCGCCAGGATGCCGAAGAGCGCCGACAGAAAGCCAATACGGGACAAGGTGAGCAACCGGTCCATAAATCAGTCTCCTCCCCCGCGCATGCTGCGCAGTCTGATCGTCCACTATAGCCAATTTTACGAGGCTATTGGGCGCTCAGATTTGGGCTAATTGGTGACGGAGATGTAATACCCCCGCCGGATTCGAAGTCGGGAAGATCGCTCGACGGGGCGCCGTTACGAATGGCGTCGGCCCGCGACTGCCGGTAAAGGCTGCGGATCGAGGCGTAGTAGTCGACCGACGAGCGCTCGATATCGTCGAGCGTTTCAATATTGCGTGAACGCAGGTCAATGACGTTCAAGACCGTGCGCGCGATCGGAACATATTCCAGATCGTCGTCGCCCCAGTTCACATAGGTCAGCGGGTCGAAGCCGCGATCGACCACGAAGCCCGTGAAGTCGCGGGCGCTCGAGGGACCCATCACGGGGAAATAAAAATACGGACCGTCTTCGACGCCCCACACGGCCAAGGTCTGGCCGAAGTCTTCGTCGTGGTACGGATGGCCGAGGTCCTTGGCGACGTCGATCAAGCCGCCGATGCCGATCGTCGAATTGACGCCGAAGCGGACGAACGTGTCGCCCGCGCGATCGCCGTCGCCCTGCAACACATCGTTTGCAAAGATTACTGGCGAATTCAGGTTATTCAAAAAATTCCGCACGCCGTTGCGCGCGAAGTCCGGAAGGACGGCGCGATACGCCACCGAGACGGGGCGGAGCAGCAGCTCGTCGAGAACCTGATTGACGCCGAAGAAGAAGCGGTTCGAACCTTCGAACGGATCGTTCGTGTCGTCGGCCTGTATCTGCTGGGTCGTGACGGTTTGCGGCGGCTGCGCAGGCGGCGCCGCAGGCTGATCTTCTGCAAACGCGCTCGTGCTCGGGATCGCAACCGCGCCCATAGCAATCGCCACGAAAAGTCTCGTCACCGCGCTCATGCGCCGCTACCCTTTTTACACACCAAACCGGGTCCCGGCGCGCGTGCCGTGCCCACGCGTCCTGCAGACCCCACCAGGATCGACGGTGGGGCCGCCAACCGGCAAACCTCCACATACATTCGACCATTCCGCTTATACGGTACATCATGTTGGCACCATAAGGTTACGATCCCATGAGGGACTTGTTAGTTTTATGAATGTGGCAAGCCTGCCGCGAAACGTGAGGAAACGCACAGCCGGAAGTTGCTCTGGATAATCATATAAAGATATGTTTATATGTCGCCTTGGAGGCGACATGGCCAGCTTAAACGACATCCTCAACGGGCTGAAGGCGACCGCAGAAACCACGCGTTTGCGCCTTTTGGCGCTGTTCACGCGAGGGGAGCTGACGGTCAGCGAGGTGACCCAGATCCTCCGGCAAAGTCAGCCGCGCGTCAGCCGGCATCTCAAACTCATGTGTGAGGCCGGGCTTATCGAGCGAATTAAGGAAGGGAGCTGGGTATTTTACCGGCTCGCGGAGGACGGGTACGCACGTGCGATCGCTCACAAACTAGGCGAATTGTTGCCGTGGGACGACGTCGTCCTGAAGCGCGACCTCGAGCGGTTGGAGGGTGTGCGCAAGGCTCGCGAAGCGAACGCTCAAGAGTATTTCGCTGAGAACGCGACGGAGTGGGACCGCATCCGCGCGCTGCATATTCCGGAAGATCAAGTCGAAGGCGCGCTGCTCGAACTCGTCGGGCCGTCGCGCGTGCCGGCGTATCTCGATCTCGGCACGGGCACGGGACGGATTCTCGAACTCGTCGCGCCGCGTGCGGAACGCGCGGTTGGGATCGACCTGAACGGCGAGATGCTGGCGCTGGCACGCGCGCGCGTCGAGAAGGCGTCACTGCGCCACGTGCAAGTGAGGCGGGGCGATCTCTTTCAATTGCCGTATGCCGATCAGAATTTCGACCTGATCACGCTGCATCAGGTGTTGCACTATTTGGAGGAGCCTTCGGCCGCGGTCGCCGAGGCGGCGCGCGTGCTTCGGCCCGGCGGCAAACTCGTCATCGCCGATTTCGCGCCGCATGCGCTCGAGTTCCTGCGCGAAGATCATCAGCACCGACGGCTTGGATTTGCCGACAAAGAGGTCGGACAGTGGTGCAAAGCGGCGGGGCTTTCGCTTGCCGCGACGCGCGCGCTGCCGCCGCGCGGGCACTCCGGCTTGACCGTCGTGTTGTGGCTTGCGGTCGCGCCGGCCATCCCGCAGCGGCGTGCGAGAACGGCGGAGGCCGCCTGATGTCTCTTGCCGTGTCGTTCGAATTCTTTCCGCCGCGTACGGCGGAAATGGAAGCCCAGCTGTGGCGCTCGATCGCGCGGTTGGCGCCGCTCAAGCCCGCTTTCGTTTCGGTGACGTACGGCGCGGGCGGCTCGACGCGCGAGCGCACGCATTCGACGATCAAGCGGATTCTCGCTGAGACCGATCTGAAACCGGCGGCGCATTTGACCTGCGTCGGCGCCTCGCGCGCGGCGATCGACGATGTTGTGCGCGATTATATGAAGTCGGGCATCCATCATATCGTCGCGTTGCGCGGCGACATGCCGGAACCCGGCCCGTACGCGCAAGTCGAGGACGGTTATGCTTCGACGCCGGATCTCATTCGCGGCATCCGCGCGATCGGGCCGGTCGAGATCAGTGTGTCCGCCTACCCCGAGAGGCATCCGGATTCGCCTTCGGTCGAGCACGACTACGCGTTGCTCAAGGCCAAGATCGATGCGGGCGCGACGCGCGCGATTACGCAATTCGTTTACGACACGGATGTCGTGTTGCGGTTCGCCGACCGCGCCTATCGCGAAGGCATCCGCGTGCCGATCGTGCCTGGCATCATGCCGGCGACAAACTTCAAGGGCGTCGTGCGCATGGCGAAGCGTTGCGGCGCCAGCATTCCCGAGGCCTTGGCACGAAAGTTCGAGGGGCTCGACGACGATCTCGAGACGCGCAAGCTGATAGCGGCGACGGTCGCGGCCGAGCAGGTCGAGCGGCTCAGGCGGCACGGCTTCGACCAGTTCCATTTCTACACTTTGAACCAGGCGGATTTGACGTTTGCGATCTGCCATCTGTTGGGCGTACGCGCACAACCGACTGCGAAGGCTGCATGACCATCGACGAACAGGCAAAACGGTTCGCCGCGCTGAAGGATACCGCACGCGAGCGCATCTTGCTGCTCGACGGCGCCAAAGGCGCGCTGATCCAAACCTACGGATTGAGCGAGGCCGACTATCGCGGCGCGCGCTTGGCGAACTCGCCGCGCGATCTCAAAGGCAATCACGATCTTCTGGCGATCACGAAGCCGGAGATCCTGCGCCAAGTGCACGACGCGTTTCTGGAGGCGGGGTCTGACATCATCCAGACCAACACGTTCAACGCGCAGAAGATCAGCCAGGCGGACTACGGCACCGAGCATCTGGTGACCGAGATCAATTTCGAGGCGGCGAAACTCGCGCGGGCCAGCGTCGACAAATATTCGACGGTCGAGAGGCCGCGCTGGGTCGTGGGGTCGGTCGGGCCGACGAACCGCACGGCATCGCTGTCGCCGGATGTGAACGACCCGGGATTCCGCGCGATCACGTTCGACGAACTGGTCGCGGCCTATCGCGAGCAAATTGTGGCGCTGATCCAAGGCGGGGTCGATGCGCTCATCATCGAGACGATCTTCGACACGCTGAACGCGAAAGCTGCCATTTTCGCGGCCGAGGTCGCGTTCGACGACATGGGACGGCGCTTGCCGATTTGGCTTTCGGGGACGATCACCGACAAATCGGGGCGCACGCTAACGGGCCAAACAACGGAAGCGTTTTGGCACTCGATCCGTCATGCGAAACCGTTTGCCGTCGGGTTGAACTGCGCACTGGGGGCGGCCGACCTTCGGCAGTATGTCGCCGACCTTTCGCGGGTGGCGGATACGTTCGTGTCGACGCATCCGAATGCCGGGTTGCCGAACGCGTTCGGTGGCTATGACGACACGCCGGAATATATGGCGGGGGTGCTGGGCGAGTTCGCGCAGGCGGGGTTGCTCAACATCGTCGGCGGGTGTTGCGGCGTGTCGCCGAAGCATATCCGCGCGATCGCCGAGGCGGTGCGTCCGCACAAGCCGCGGCGCGTGCCAGAGCAGCCGCGCTATCTACGTTTGTCGGGGCTTGAGCCGTTCACGCTGACGCCCGAGACGAATTTCGTGAACGTGGGCGAGCGCACCAACGTCACGGGGTCCGCGAAGTTCCGCAAGCTGATCACCGACGGGAACTACGAAGACGCGCTCGATGTGGCGCAAGACCAGGTTCAGAACGGCGCGCAGGTCATCGATGTCAACATGGACGAAGGCCTTCTCGACAGCGAGAAGGCGATGGTGCGGTTCCTCAATCTGATCGCGGCCGAGCCCGAGATCGCGCGCGTGCCGGTGATGATCGACTCGTCGAAATGGTCGGTGATCGAGGCGGGACTGAAATGCGTTCAAGGCAAGCCGGTCGTCAATTCGATCAGTTTGAAGGAAGGCGAAGAGGCGTTCGTCGCGCATGCGATCAAGTGCAGGCGTTATGGCGCCGCCGTCGTCGTCATGGCGTTCGACGAGAAGGGGCAGGCCGATACGGCCCAGCGCAAGTTCGAGATCTGTAAGCGCTCGTACGACGTGCTGGTCAACAAGGTCGGATTTCCACCGGAAGACATCATCTTCGATCCCAACATTTTCGCGGTCGCGACGGGCATCGAGGAGCACAACGACTACGGCAACGCGTTCATCGAGGCGGCGCGACGCATTCGCCGCGAGCTGCCGCACGCGCATGTGTCGGGCGGCGTGTCGAACATCTCGTTCGCGTTTCGCGGCAACGAGGCGGTGCGCGAAGCGATGCATTCGGCGTTCCTCTATCACGCGATCCGCGCCGGCATGAGCATGGGCATCGTCAACGCCGGTCAGCTCGCGGTCTACGAAGATATCCCGGGCGAGCTTCGCGACGGGGTCGAGGACGTGCTGCTCAACCGGCGTACCGACGCGACGGAGCGGTTGCTCGACATCGCGGGGCGCTACAAAGGCGGCAACGCGCAGAAGGCTGAAGAAAATCTCGTGTGGCGCGAAGCGCCGGTCGAGGAGCGCATCAAGCATGCGCTGGTGCACGGCATCGACGAGTTCATTGTCGCCGACACCGAAAAGGCGCGGTTAAAGGCGAAGCGGCCGCTCGACGTCATCGAGGGACCGCTGATGGCGGGTATGAATGTCGTCGGCGATTTGTTCGGCTCGGGCAAGATGTTCTTGCCGCAGGTGGTGAAATCGGCGCGGGTGATGAAGAAGGCCGTCGCGCATCTCATTCCTTACATGGAGGAAGACCGCAAAGCCTCCGGCCGCCCGCGCGAAGCCAAGGGGAAGATCGTGATGGCGACGGTCAAAGGCGACGTGCACGACATCGGCAAGAACATCGTGGGCGTCGTTCTTCAGTGCAACAACTACGACGTCGTCGATCTCGGCGTCATGGTGCCGGCGGCGAAGATCATCGAGATGGCGCGCGCCGAGAAGGCTGACATTATCGGGCTCTCCGGTTTGATCACGCCGTCGCTCGACGAGATGTGCCACATGGCGGCCGAGCTCGAGCGCGAGGGTTTCAACATCCCGCTGCTCATCGGCGGCGCGACGACGTCCAAGGTGCATACGGCGGTCAAGATCGAGCCCAACTACAAGCGCGGCGCGACGGTCTATGTGGCCGACGCCAGCCGCGCGGTCAGCGTCGTGTCGAGCCTGTTGTCGAAGGAGCAGAACGGGGCGTTCGTCGATGCGACGCGCGTCGAATACGCGAAGATCGCGGCGTCGTATTCGCGCGGCAAAACCCCCGAACGGCGGTTGAGCTTGGCGGACGCGCGCGCGAACCGGTTGAAGCTCGACTGGGCGAAGTATACACCGCCGATCCCTCGCTTCTTCGGGCTGCGGTCGTTCGCTCGCGTCGATCTGAAGACGTTGGCCCGCTATATCGACTGGACGCCGTTCTTCCGCACGTGGGAACTTGTCGGCACCTATCCCATGATCCTCGACGACGACAAGTTCGGCGACACGGCGCGGTCGTTGTTTGCGGACGCGCAGAAAATGCTGTCGCGGATCAGCGACGGCCAATGGCTTCAGGCGCGCGCTGTCGTCGGGTTTTGGCCGGCCAACAGCGTCGGCGCCGACGACATCGAAATTTATGGCAACCCGGATCGGACGAAGGCGATCGCGACGTTCCACACCTTGCGTCAGCAGATGAAGCGCGACGACGGGCGCCCCAATCTGGCGCTTGCCGACTTCATCGCGCCGAAGGAGACAGGCGTTGCCGATTATCTCGGCGGGTTTGCGGTGACGGCGGGGCACGGCGAGATCGAGCGCAGCCGCGTTTTCAAGGCGGCGAACGACGACTACGACGGGATCTTGTTCAAGGCGCTGGGCGACCGGTTGGCGGAGGCCTTGGCCGAATACACGCACGAGCGGGTCCGGCGCGAACTGTGGGGCTATGCGCGCAGCGAGAAACTCAGCAATGCTGAGCTGATCGCGGAGAAGTATCGCGGCATTCGCCCCGCGCCCGGCTACCCGGCGCAACCCGATCACACGGAGAAGGCGACGCTGTTCGGTGTGCTCGACGCCGGTAAGAACGCGGGGATGGAGCTCACTGAGAGTTTTGCGATGATGCCCGGCTCATCCGTCAGCGGGCTTTATTTCAGCCATCCGGAGTCGGTCTATTTCGGGCTCGGGCGGATCGAGCGCGATCAGGTCGAAGACTATGCGCGGCGCAAAGGCATGAGCATCGAAGAGATGGAGCGGTGGCTGGCGCCCAACCTTGCTTACATTCCTGGTAAGGCCGTGGCGGCATAACACTTCATGACCGCCGCTTTGCCCAGCGTTCGGCCCAATCGTGCAGGCCGATGAACTCAGCCAATAGGCCTTCGCCGTCCTTTGTCAGGGCGTAGCCTGATCCTTCCGTCGCCGAGACGATGTCGGCGTCGCGCAATTCGGCGAGGCGCGTGTTCAGGATCGTCGGACTGATGCCGCCGCAGGCGGCCTGGAGGTCGCGGAAGGTGAGCGGGCGCCGGCTCAATTCCCAGATGACCCGCAAAGCCCAGCGCCGCCCGAGCAAGTCGAGGAGCACCATGATCGGACGGCCGGTCTTCGAGCCGCGCACGGGAGTTCCGGGGCGAATGATTCGTTTCATAGAGTCCTTGATGCTACAAAAACAGTAGCTAGATGAGTCTCGATGTGCTACTGAATATGTAGCATCAAGTCGAGGAGACCGCCATGTCCGCCGCGCGCATAAAATCCGCAACACCGCCGTTTTCCGACGCCATTCAGACGACGCTCGATCGCCTGATGGCGCCAGGCACGCCGCCGCTCGTGCTGTTCACGACGCTGGCGCGCAGCGAGCGGGCGTTCTCGCGGTTCATGGCGGCGGGGCTCTTGGACAAGGGGCCGGTGGCGCTGCGCGAGCGCGAGATCATGATCGACCGCACCTGCGCTCGGTGCCGTTCCGAATACGAATGGGGCGTGCACATCGCGCTCTTTGCGCAACGGGCGGAGCTTTCGGACAAACAGGTGGCGGCGACAGCGTCTCGCGGGATCGATCCCTCGCTCTGGAGCGCGCGCGAGCAGTTGATTCTGCGCCTGGCGGACGAACTCTACGATACGGCGACGATCGGCGACGATTTGTGGAAGCGGCTCAGCGCGGAGTTCTCCGACGAGCAGATCCTCGAGTTCATCCTACTCGCCGGATTTTATCGGATGGTCGCGTATCTCACGAACGGATTACGCCTTCCCTTGGAAGCTTGCGGCGCGCGTTTTCCGTCAGAGCGCGGATAGATAGGGCAGGATGATCAGCACGCCGACGGCGAGTTCGACGGCGACGGAGGTCGCGTTGAACGTCGTCGCGGTGCCGTCGATTACGTCGAGCAGAGGCGGCATAGGCCCGCCAAAATCCAGCACGCAGACAAAGTCAAAAATGCATGCGGCTCGCCGCCGACCAGCGGATAGAGGACGCGCCGATGAACACTCCACCATAAGTTGCGCGAACTTCCGAAATGGAATGACTGAGGCCGGGGGCAGTTTGGAGACCGATCAAGCGGAGCGCGCCGGCGGGCGAAATCAATCCGAAGAGGCCGAGGGCTAGAGCATTTTGATCCGACAATGAATCGGAGGGGATTCCCGTAGCGCGCGGGTAGGAGGATTCTGCCTTTGGATCGATTGATTCGGAGGCAAGGCCATGACGCGGGCTTATTCGATGGATTGGCGCGAGCGGGTAATCGCGGCGGTGGAAGAAGGCTCATCGGCGCGGGGCGCGGCCGAGCAGTTCACGGTGAGCGCCAGCACGGCGATCAAATGGCGCCAGCGCCTGCTGCGGACAGGCAGCGTCGCTCCAACGCCGCGGCC
>JBGOVA010000235.1:0-5855 GCA_041477875.1 Micropepsaceae bacterium
CGCGCTCCGGCACGGCCTTCATGACGGCGTCGATGTAGAATTCGGGATGGACGCGCGCGAGTTCTTCGCGTGCCGCCGGGGGCGCCTCCTCGCGCTCGAGGTCATGAAAAGCCTCGTCTTGAAGCGCGTGAAGCACGGCGCGCAGACGATCGGACGACTCCGGATGGCCGGGCGGCGTTTCGTGGTACAAGCAGGCCGAATGCGTGAACAGGGCTGTGGTCATGGTGCGCAGTTTCGGGCATCACCCGCCGCATCGCAAGCAGAGAGCGACGATTGCAGCGGCAACTCGAACCGACCGAGAAACTTGAACAAGCGCCAGGCACCCTCGAGGAAGGCGACGTCGACGGCTTGATCAGCGCCTATCTGCTCGACGGCGCGGGCGGTGCGCGCGAAATCGGTTGGCCGGAGGTGAAGACTTGGGTGCCGGAGGCCGGCGTCTTGTGGCTGCACCTCAACCGTACGAAGGAAGAGGCCGAGCGCTATATCCGGCACGAGGCGGGGCTCGATTCCGTCGTCGTCGATGCGCTGCTGGCGCCCGACACGCGCCCGCGCGTCGTGCCGCAAGGGCCGGGGCTGATCGTCAATCTGCGCGGCGTGAACTTCAATCCGGGCGCCGATCCGGAGGACATGATCTCGCTGCGCCTTTGGATCCAGAAACGGCGGATCATCACGACGCGCGCCCGGCGTTCGATGGCGACGCGCGATGTCCAGGAGCGGCTTTCGCGTGGCGCGGGGCCCAAGGACGAGATCGACTGCCTGTTCGAATTGGCGCAGTCGCTGTTGATGCGGGTCGGCCATATCGTCGACGAATTGTCGGACGCGGTCGATGCGCTCGAGGATCGCGTGTTGTCGGGCGACATGAGCAAGGTGCGCGAAGACCTTGCCCATTCGCGCAAACGGGCGATCGCGATCCGGCGGCACTTGGCGCCGCAGCGCGAAGCCTTGGCGCGGTTGCAAGGCGAGAAGCACGAGATGCTCGACACGATCGATTCCGTGCATTTCCGCGAGCTTGCGGACGAGACGACGCGCTATGTCGAAGAACTCGACAGCGTGCGCGAGCGCGCGAGTATCATCCAAGATGAGGTGCTGAACCGGCTGACCGAGCGGCAGAACCGCAATTCCTACGTGCTGACCGTGGTCGCGGCGATCATGCTGCCCTTGAGCTTCATCACGTCGCTCTTCGGCGTCAGCGTCGGGGGGATCCCGTTCTCGGGCGACCCGAACGCGTTTTGGATTCTCGCGGGCGTTTTGGCGGCGCTGGTCGTCCTGGAAATTCTCGTGTTTCGCTGGACGAGGTGGCTGTGAGCTTAGCCTTTGAATCCGATCCGCGCGTGGGTGCCGTCGCAGAACGGCTTCGAGGCGGAGCCGCCGCAGCGGCAGAGGCGGGCGTTCTGGGCGCGCGTGACCGTGCGGCCGGTGCCGGAACAGATCTCCACGTTGCCCATGACCTGAAGCGGGCCGTCGGGGAGAGGCTCGATCGATAGCGTGCCGGCGCGGAACTCCAGCGGATCGCTTTCGACGGTCGCGGGCTCGCCGGTGGCCGCGAACTTGGCGGCGAGGTGGGAGTTGTCGCAGAAGGGCTTGTTCTTCGACTGGCCGCAGCGGCAGAGCGTGGCGCGGTAGAGGCCCTTTCCGATTGTCGCGATGTCGGCGTTGACGGCGTAAGGACCGTTCTCGCGCACGCGGATAAAGTTGACGTCGGGCGCGCACTCATCGGGGCCGCCGTCGTGGCGTTCGAACGTAATCGCGCCCGAAGGGCAATTGTGCGCGACGTGCACCGCATGTTCGACGGTCGTCGCCTCAGGGTGAATCCACGCGCCCTTCGTGTGGGCGCGAAAAACACCGGGCGCTTCCATCACGCAATGGCGCGAGTGGATGCAGCGTTTGGTGTCGAAGCGGATGGTGATGTCCTTGGTGCGGGCGACGTTGGGATCGTCGGTCGCCGCCGCGGCGATTTCCTTTGGCGGCGGCGCGGGGGCGCGGGCGAGATGATCGACTTTAGCCGAGATGTGTTTTTCGAATCGCTCATGCAGATCGTCAAAGCGCTTGGCCAATGCGTTCAGTCGCGCCCCGACGCCTGCCATCGTGACATCGCGCTCGAGCGACGACGCGGCCGCGCCGAGTTCGCGGGTGCGTTCGCTCAGGATTTGTCCGGCGCAGCTTTGCACGAGTTGGCCGGAGGAGCGCGGCAACGAGAACGTCAGGCCGGCGGTCATCGGCGAGCCTGCGGCGATGGGGAGGCGCGTCGCCGCCTCCCCCACCATCTGCATCGCGTACATCAGCTCCGTCGAACCGACCGCAAGGCCCACGCGCAGCTCGTGCGGCAAGGGCGCGGGCGAGAACACCTGGCTCAGCGTGCGCATCATCAACGCGTAGACCGCATTGCCGAGGTCAACGGTCTTTGCAGCCTTCGTGTCGGTGATCCGTGTGAGGTCCGGGCGGTCGCGCGCGTCGCTCAGCGTCGGGTTGGCGATGACGGCACGGGCGGGCTCAAAGGCGGGCCGCGCGGCGCGCATCGCCGTCAGTTCCTTCTTGATCGCGGCAAAGCGGGCGAAGTGCGACGTCTCGCTGTGCGCCGGCGCGCCCTCGCCTTGGATGACGATCTCTTCGATCGCGCGGCGGGCGGTTTTGAGATCGCTCACCTTGAAAAGACCGGGAAGCCCGAACTCCGCGCCGGAGACCTGCGCCTCGTCGTGACCGACGAAGACTTTCGCCTCGCCATCTTGCGCGGCGAGGCGGATCAGCCCGTTCAGGACGCCGTGATAGAGATGGCCCTGGCTCACATAGTCCTGCGGCGACGGCGACAACAGATCGGGGCGCGCGGCGCGCCGATAGTGGTCTTTGTGATCGAAGCCCCTGCCGTCGCGGAGGTCCAGATTCTCCGGCCGCTCGATGTAGAGGAAGTGATCGAGGGCGGCTTCGGAAAACGGCGTCAGCTTCATGACGATGTCGGCGGGGAAATGGCCGGGCTTGACGGGCAGCTCCGGCTTCCACAGATGCGGCGCGGCACCAAGACTCGAAAGCAGGTTGTTGGCGAGACAGAGGTGGAGCATCTCCTCGCGCGCAACCTGGCGCAGCGAGGCGCGCCAGCGTTCGATCGCGGCAAGTTCGTCGCGGGTGACGCCTTCGCCCTCATCGCGCTTCAGCGACCACATCGCGTAGAGGTAGGTGCACATCACCGCGTGCTCGAACTCCGCCGCCTCGCAGAGGAGGAAGATCAGCTCTTCGCGGTCTTGGACGATGATGTCGGCTGTCATTGGCGGGCGCGGGCTCACTGGGCTCGAATGCGGCGTGCTCATGAATGGCACAACGATGCGACGCGTTCCACTTCGCCTTGAAGGCCGGCGAGGTTATGGTGTCCAAGACACCAACAACCGGGCGGGTGGAACCCAATGACACTTTCGAGATTTCCTCGCCTTCCGCTCGGCCATTTGCCCACGCCGCTTGAACGCATGGATCGTTTGCGCGCCGCTTTGGGGCCGGAGTGCCCCACCCTCTATGTCAAGCGCGACGATTGTACGGGCCTTGCGACCGGCGGCAACAAGACGCGCAAGCTCGAGTTCTTGATGGGCGACGCGCTGGCGCAGGGCGCAGGCGCCATCGTCACATTCGGCGCGATACAATCGAACCACGCGCGCCAGACCGCGGCCGCGGCGGCGAAGCTCGGGCTGCCTTGCGACCTCATCCTGCTCGACATGGTGGCGAAGAACCAGGAGGCCTATCTGCGCTCGGGCAATGTGCTCATCGACCGTTTGCTCGGCGCACGCGTGCACGCCGTCCACGCCGATCAGTCGCAAGCAATACTCGCGGAGGTCACGGCCGAGCACGCGCATGCGGGGCGCAAGGTCTATGTCGTGCCGATCGGCGGATCGAATGCGGTGGGCTCGCTCGGCTATGTCGCGGCGTTCGGCGAGATCGACGCTCAGGCGCGCGCGCAGGGTTTGAAGATCGACGCGATCGTCCACGGCACGTCGAGCGGAGGCACGCAAGCCGGACTCATCGTGGGCGCCGCGCTGGCAGACAGCGCGACGCGCATCATGGGCGTCAACGTGTATAAGAAGAGCGGCACGGACATTGCAGGCGGCGTACACGCGCTGGCGCTCGAGACGATGCAGTTGCTCGACGGCGATCTCGACCTGGTTACGCAGTACCTTCACGTCATCGACGGCTATCAGGGCGAGGCCTATGGGCAGCCGACCGATGGGATGCTCGAGGCCGTGTTGCTCGTCGCACAGGCGGAGGGCCTGTTGCTCGATCCGGTCTATTCGGGAAAGGCCATGGCGGGGCTCATCGGTCACGTCCGCAAGCGTAAGTTCACGCCCGATCAGACCGTCGTGTTCCTGCACACGGGCGGCACCGCCGCGCTGCCTGCGTATGCCGACGATCTTATGCGCTCTTGAGCGCTTTCAGGCTGACCGGCGCGGGCGAGCTTTCCGGCACGAAGAAGTCAGGCATCAGGTCGCGCGTCGGGTCGACGCGGTACTTGTCGAGATCGCGATGCCCATGCTCCCACAGTAGCGTGTCGTCGATGCAGAACTTGCCGGTGAATTCGCGCGACGGTTTGGTCAGGATGATGTGGGCGGCGTCGGCCATGATGTCGACCGTGCGGCACATCTTCATGCCTTCATCGCCCGCGAGCGCGTTGCGGATCGCGGCCGTCGCGATGCCGGTGCGCGGCCAGAGCGCGTTGACCGCGATGCCGTCGGGCTTGAGTTCGCCGGCCATGCCGAGGACGCACATGCTCATGCCGAACTTCGCCATCGTGTAGGCGACGTGCGGCGCGAACCACCTCTCGCTCATGTCGAGCGGCGGGGAGAGGTTCAGGATGTGGGGGTTCGACGCCTTCTTCAAATGCGGGATGCAGTATTTCGACACCATGAACGTGCCGCGCGTGTTGATCTGATGCATCAGATCGTAGCGCTTCATGTCGGTCATCGTGGTCGGCGTCAGTTGAATGGCGCTGGCGTTGTTCACGCAAATGTCGATGCCGCCGAATTTCGCAGCGGTCTGTTCGACCGCGCTCACGACGCTGGCTTCGTCGCGCACGTCGACGACGAGCGGCAACGCCTTGCCGCCGGCCTCTTCGATTTCCTTTGCTGCCGAGTAGATCGTGCCGGGCAGTTTCGGATGCGGGTCGGCAGTCTTGGCCGCAATCGCGATGTTGGCGCCGTCCTTTGCCGCACGCAGCGCGATCGCCAAGCCGATGCCGCGGCTTGCGCCGGTGATGAAGAGGGTCTTATTGTTGAGAGACATGGGCGTTTCTCCTAGCGGCGATAGTTTCCGCTAGAATGTCATGGTCCGCGCAGCAGGACCAAGACACATCTGAGAGCGGTTACGCCCGCTGATACCAATCCACGCCATCGGCATCGCGGGTGCGCTTGAGTTGCCCGCGGGCGATGAGGCAGTTGAGGTGGGCGAGGCTTTCGCCGGTCGCCATGCCGTAGTTGCCGCTGGTGATCTTGGCGCGGAACAGCGCGGGGAAGACGTCGACGGCGCGCTTGGGTATGGCGCAGAGTTCCAAGAGTTTCGTCATGCCTTCTTCGTGGCCGTCGATGAGCTGGTTCATGCGCGTTTGCACGCCGTAGAACGGTTCGTTGTGCGCGGGGCAGATCAGCGTGTGTTCAGGAATGAGCGCGCGCAGATGCTTGCAGGAGTCGATCCATTCCTGCAGCGGGTTCGCTTCGGGCTCAGTGGGGAAGACGCTCACGTTCGACGAAATGCGCGGCAGGATCTGGTCGCCCGAGATCATCAGCTTCAGTTCCGGGCACCAGAGGCACGCGTGCTCGGGCGCGTGGCCGCGGCCGACGACGATGCGCCAGCGGTGCTTGCCGATGGTCAGTTCCTGGCCCTCGATC
>JBGOVA010000032.1:0-24593 GCA_041477875.1 Micropepsaceae bacterium
GGCCCGGGAAGCAATTTCGGCGCGGCAAATTCCGACCGCGCCAGACCTGCGTAGTACCGCAGGAAATCCACGGCTTCGCGCACATCGGACAGGCCGTTCACAATCGTCTTGCCCGCCTCTCGCACGCACAGCCCAATCAGGAGCGCCGCATCGCGCTCGAACAAATCCGCGGCGCGCGAAAGAATCTCAGCGCGCTTCTCGCCGCCCAGCGCATCCCATTCGAACTGAGCGGCTACAGCCGACGCCGCAGCCCGCGCCGCCATGTCCGGCGTCGCGGTGACGATCGTCCCGATCTGACGCGATCGCTTCGAGGGATCGAAGACAGCAGTCGGTTGCCCGTCTTGCACAACGCCGCCGATGATCGGCCGTGCGTCGAGATCGCGTTCGACCGCCTGCGCGATCGCGTTGGTCAGCAGCTTGGCCCTCGCCGGATCGCTCAACAACACGCCATGCGAATTCTTGCGATCGCCGAAGAGATCGGCAGGCAGCGGAATGCGCGGATGCGGTTTGGGATTCATGTGTTCCACCTGATCCACGGGATCGGCAATGATGGCGGCGATAGGCGCTTCGTCGTCGGCAAGGCGATTGACGAACGACGTATTGGCGCCGTTCTCGAGCAGGCGGCGCACGAGATAGGCGAGCAAATCCTCATGCGTCCCGACGGGCGCATAGATGCGGCATTGCACGCCAAGCCGGTCGCCGCCGACCGCCTGGTCGTAAAGCTCCTCGCCCATGCCGTGCAGACGTTGGAACTCGTAGTCGTCGCGATTGCCCGCCATCGTCTTGACGGCGGCCAGCGTGTGCGCGTTGTGCGTCGCGAACATCGGAAAGAACGCCGTCTGATCGGCGAGCAAAGCGCGCGCGCACGCGAGATACGATACATCGGTCGACGCCTTGCGCGTGAACACCGGATAGCCGTCGATGCCCAGTTCCTGCGCGCGCTTAATCTCGCTGTCCCAGTAGGCGCCTTTGACGAGGCGCACCGGAATGCGCCGCCCGTGCTCGCGCGCCAACGCGCTCAGCCAATCGATGACCGCCGGCGCTCGCTTTTGATAAGCCTGCACCGCGAGTCCAAGCCCTTCCCAACCCTTGAGTTCGCTCGCGCCGCTCACCGCGTCGAAAATGTCGAGTTGCAGGTCGAGCCTGTCCGCCTCTTCCGCATCGATCGTAAAGCCGATGCCAGCCTCACGCGCCGTCCGGCACAGCGGCATCAATCGCGGCAGAATTTCCTTCAGCACGCGCTCGTGCTTCACATACTCGAGCCGCGGATGGATCGCCGACAGTTTCACCGAGATCGAATTGCGCGTGAAGATCGTGCCGCGCCGCTTGTCTTCATGCGCGGCGATGGATGCGATCGCCTGCGCGTAGGATCGCGTATAGCGCTCGGCGTCGTCTTCGGTCAGCGCCGCCTCGCCCAGCATGTCGAAGGAAAATCTGAACCCGCGCTTGGCCGCATCGCCGCCGCGCTTCAGCGCTTCCTCGATCGTGCGCCCCAGCACGAACTGCCCGCCCATGATGCGCATGGCGGTGTTCATCGCCTGGCGGATGACCGGCTCGCCGCTGCGCTGCACGACGCGCCCGAAGATCGACGTCCAATCCTGCGCCCCCTCGCCGAGCTTCACCACGTGGCCGGTCAGCATCAGCGCCCATGTCGACGCGTTCACGAACAGCGATTGCGATTGCCCGAGATGCTTTTCCCAATGCGCGCTGCCGATCTTGTCCTTGATCAGCTTGTCGGCGGTGTCCGCGTCGGGCACGCGCAACAACGCCTCCGCAAGGCACATCAACACGACGCCCTCTTCGGTCGTCAGCGCATACTGATTGAGAAAGGCGTCAAGCCCGCCGCGCCGCCGCTGCGCACGCACGCGGCTCACAAGATCACGCGCCAGCGTTTCCGTGCCCGCACGCTCGGCCGCGCTCGGCCGTGCCCGCGCGATGAGCGCCTCGATCGCTTGCGTCTCGTCGGCGAGATAGAGCCGCGCCATGTCGGCGCGGGCAGAGGCCATCGTCATAGGGCCGGACAATCCTACGCCCCGCGCGCCTGCGCAAGATTGTTTCGCAAGCTTTCGCGAAGCCGCCTAGCGCTGAAACAAAATGCTCGGCAAACCCCGGTAGGTCGTGCGCGCGAACTCGCGATACCCGCACTTCTCCGCCACGCGGATCGAAGGCGCATTGTCCGGATCGATCATGCAGGCGGTCTTCCGCCCGCCGAAATTCGCATCGCCCCAGGCAAGCGCCGCCTTGACCGCCTCCGACGCCAGACCCTGGCCTTGGGCCGCGGGCACCAGCGCCCAGCCGATCTCGGGCATGCCGTCGAGCGAGGGCGTGATCTCGCGCTTCATGTCGGCAAAGCCGACCTCGCCGACGAACCGCCCGCTCGACCTCTCCTCGACGATCCAATAGCCGTAGCCCATCGCCTGCCAATGTCCGATGTAGCGCAGCAGCCGGCCCCACGTCTCCTCGCGCGTCGACGGCCTGCCGCCGATGAAGTGCGTGACATTGGCATCCGACCACATCGCGAAACAGTCGTCGAAATCGTCGATCCTGTGACCGCGCAACGTCAGCCGTTCGCTCTCGACAAGCGGACAGACGGCACCGCGGGTCATGGACACGGAACGTACCTCATCTTTTTTCCTCGTGGCAGCTCGCGCCAGTTGAGCAAAGAGCGCCCGCATAAACAACCGGCACGCCTGGCGTGCCGAGCATTGTTTACAAATCGAATCAAATGCATCGCAACCGCACGCACCCTCGATCGCTAAAGACTTAGCACGCCCGTTAGCGCTCCTGAAGAAAGTTGTCGGCATTGTCGGCAATCGGGCGATGCGCCCAGGGAGAAACCAGCGAATGAAACGACGTGCATTTTTTGCCTCGCTGCTCATGGCAACGATGAGCTTCGCCATGCCTGCCGCGGCTGCAGTGGACGAGATTTCGCTTCCCACGGGAAGCGGTCCGCAAGGCTACTCGACCGGAGTGAGCTTTTGGCCTTCCTCGGCCAACACACCGGGTACGTTCCAGGGTCTACGCATCGAGAGCACGGATCCCAAGATCACCCGCGTCCAAATCGTCGACCAGTACGGCAATCGCGATGTCCTGTATGACGGCCCCATTCAGCCGGGACAGTTCATCGCCTTCACCGAGCGAGACGTCGCCTGGACCGCGTGGACTGATACGCCCGGCTCGAACACCGGCGGCGTCAAGGCGATCATCGTCTACAACTGAACGATCGGCTCCAGAAAGAACACCGAACGGCCGCAGACGCCACTCGCGGCCGTTCGCTCACAGCAATCCAAGCTCCGCCAGCTCGCACCGGAGCTTGTCGGGCAGGTTGCGCGCCGACTTGCCGACATCGGGCGGCGCCTCCTTGGCAAGGAGATACCGCCAGCCCTGGAACGCGCGCCTCGGCCGCGGCGCCACGATCACGAGACCTTTGTCGAGCACGAGATGACAGCGCGGCACGCCTTCCTTGTCGACGAAAGGGCGAATGTCGACGAGGCGTTGGCGCACGGTAACCGTACCCTTGATCACCCAATAGAGCGACCCGCCGTCGAGCAACTCCTCGCGGCGTTTGGGCACCATACGCGTCGTGTGCTTGAGCTCGCCCTTCTGGCCGCGCTTTTTCAGCGTGGTCAAATGGTCCTTCTGCCAGGCGCGAAGATCCTCGATCGAATCCGCGCCGACGCAGAGCTTGATGAGATGAAGTGTCAGCGGCCGCCCTTCATTTCGTTCGTGTCGAGGTAGCCGTACGACACTTGGGCGTACGACTGCAACGCCGTCGGGATGTCGAACGGCTGCAGCGCCCGGGGATTACTCGGCACTGTCGGACGAGGTGATGCAATTCACCTCGTCTCCGCTCAGCGCTTCGTCGCCGTTGGCGTCGCAATTCGCAAGATCGCCCGCGGCGGCTTCCGAAGCATAGATTTCGTTCTCTTCGCGCGTCACTTTTCCGTCGCGATTGGTATCCGCGACGTCGAGGAAATGCGTGTCGCCCTCGCCCACCGCGACGACACCGTCCTTGTTCGCGTCGAACTGGTCGAACAGCGTCGCGTGAACCGCGGCGAGTTCGGCCTTGGTGATTTTTCCGTCGCCGTCCTTGTCGGCGCCGGCGGCAAGCGCCGGCAGCGTCAGAAGAAACGTGGCGACGACAACGCAGACCGTCCTCATGTCGATCATCCTTCGTC
Source organism: Micropepsaceae bacterium (assembly GCA_041477875.1). Lineage (GTDB taxonomy): Bacteria > Pseudomonadota > Alphaproteobacteria > Micropepsales > Micropepsaceae > SZUA-430. Next base: position 4,179 of record JBGOVA010000032.1, read on the forward strand.
TTCGAAACTGACGATGATCGCACCTTCGTTGACTTGGTCGCCCGCCCGAAATGGAGCCGTCTTCACGGTCAGATCGCCGGGCGCAGCCAGCGTGTGCTCCATCTTCATCGCTTCGATTATAGCAAGCGCTTGGCCCCGGCGCACGCGGTCGCCTGGCTTAACCAACAGCTGCACGATTTTGCCCGGCATCGGCGCCGTAAGGTCGCTGCTCGCGTGCTCGCCGTGATCGGCCGCCTCGAGCGGATCGTGCGGCCTGAGCGTGAAGCTGCGCCCGCTCATCAAGACTACGACGTCAGCGCCCACACGCAGCACGCGCGCCTGCGCGCGCCGGCCGTTCAGGCTGGCGCCGATCGAACCGTCGCTCTCGAACGCCGCCTCGACGTCGATGCCGCCGTCGCCGGCGTCGACCCGCCAGCCCTTGGTCCGATAGGTCACGCTCAAGACGCGATCATTGCCGCCGTCCGTGAACCTCAGCGCCTCGTGTTGGCGCTCGCCGCCGAGCCGCCACCCGTCCAAGTGCTGCCACGGCGACTGCGCCGCGCCGTTCGCGCGCGCCTGACGCTGAAGCAATTCGAAGAGCGCGCCGAACACGAGCGCATCATGCGGCACCGCGCTCGACGAGGGAACGAGATCGCCCTTGTGCCGGTCGATGAAGCCGGTATCGACGTTGCCCGCGATAAAATCCGGATGGCGCAGCGTGGAAATCAGGAAAGCCAGATTGGTTCGCGGCCCCGCGACCTCCGCCGTCTCGAGCGCATTGGCAAGCCGCGCCAACGCACCGCCGCGCGTCTGATCCCAACCGATGATCTTCGCGATCATCGGGTCATAGAACATCGAGACTTCGCCGCCCTCCGCAACGCCTGCGTCGACGCGAATGTGCACATCGCCCTCGGGCAGCTTCAGGCGCGCAAGGCGCCCCGTCGAGGGCAAGAAGCCTTTGGCCGGGTCCTCCGCATAAAGTCGAACCTCGACCGCATGCCCGTTGATCTCAAGGTCGTCCTGCGTGCACGGAAGTTCCTCACCCGCCGCCACGCGCAATTGCCATTCGACGAGGTCGAGCCCGGTGATCATCTCGGTCACGGGGTGTTCGACCTGCAGCCGCGTGTTCATCTCCATGAAGAAGAAACCGTCGGGCTTCAGCCCACGCGAAGCGTCGGCGATGAATTCCACCGTACCCGCGCCCTGATAACCGATCGCCTTCGCGCACTTGACCGCAGCCTCGCCCATCAGCCGCCGCATCTCGACGGGCATGTCCGGTGCGGGCGCCTCTTCGACCACCTTCTGGTGCCGCCGTTGCAACGAACAATCGCGCTCGAACAAATGCACGGCGTTGCCGTGGGAATCGGCGAAGACCTGAATCTCGATATGGCGCGGTGTCGCGACATACCTCTCGATCAGCACGCGCGCATCACCGAACGCAGCCTGCGCTTCGCGCTGCGCACCCTCGAACGCCGTGGCGAAATCAGCGGCTTTCTCGACGCGTCGCATCCCCTTGCCGCCGCCGCCGGCGACCGCTTTGATCAAGACCGGATAGCCGACGCGCGCCGCCTCCTTCGCCAGATTCGCCAGCGATTGATCGTCGCCGTGATAGCCCGGCACGACCGGCACGCCCGCTTTCGTCATCAGCGCTTTGGCGGCATCCTTCAGCCCCATCGCGCGAATTGCCGACGGCGGCGGCCCGACGAAAATGAGCCCCGCCTTCGCGCAAGCTTCGGCAAACGCCGCGTTCTCCGACAAGAACCCATAGCCCGGATGCACCGCCTTCGCACCGCTGCGCTTGGCGGCATCGAGGATGGCATCGACGTTGAGGTAGCTCTCGCGCGCCGGCGCCGGCCCGATGCGCACGGCGGTGTCGGCCATCGCCACATGCGGCGACGCCGCGTCCGCGTCCGAATAGACGGCGACGGTCTTGAGCCCCATTCGCCGCGCGGTCCGGATCACGCGGCAAGCGATCTCGCCGCGATTGGCGATCAGAAGCGAGGAAAACATCAGGATGCTATTCCGCCCATTTCGGCTTGCGCTTCTCGAGGAACGCGGAAAGGCCTTCCTTCGCTTCATCGCTCGCGCGCCGCTCGGCGATGCGCCGCGACGTATCGGCGATCACATGCGTGTCGATCGGTCTGCCCTCGACGGCGGCGATCAACTCCTTGGCCGCATTTACCGCGCCGGGCGCGCAGCTGAAGAGTTGCTGCACCAAACGCTCGGACTCTTGCGCAAGGGCGTTGTTGTCCTCGACTACGACGTGCACGAGCCCCAACGCGCGCGCCGTCGCCGCGTCGAACCTCTCGGCCGTCAGGAAATAGCGATGCGCCGCGCGCGCCCCCATGGCGCGAATGACATAGGGCGAAATCACTGCCGGAATGATGCCGAGCCGCACTTCCGACAGCGCGAACGACGCCGTCTTGGTCGCAATCGCGATATCGCACGCCGAGAGAATCCCGCACCCGCCCGCCATCGCCGCGCCGTGCACCAGCGCAATCGTCGCCTGCGGCAGCGTGTGCAGGCGCCGCAACATCTCGCCCATCCCGCCCGCATCTTCGCGGTTGTCGCGCTCCGTCAGGTCGGCCGCCGCCCGCATCCAAGCCAGATCGGCCCCCGCCGAAAAGCTCGGCCCCGCGCCTTCGATCAAAACGACGCGCACCCCATCGGCGCCGCGCAGCGTTTCGAAGATGTCGGACAGCCGTTCTATGACCTCCGGATTGAACGCATTGTGAACCTTGGGCCGGTTCAGCGTCACGACCGCGACGCCCGCGCGCGTCGTGTTCAAAAGGACCACGTCCTCAGCTTCGCTCATGTCAGGCTTTCATTGTGGCGCCCCCAAGGGGCTTATGGAGGGATCGGGTTGCAACGCTTGCAACTACACCACCCGCGCCGCAATGACAAAGCCGGACGCTGACGCAAAAAAAGCGGCGGGTTTCCCCGCCGCCCCGAGACGCTGCTTGCGCGACCCTACATCTTTGCCCTGGCGCCCACGAAGACGGTGCGCCCGACCAAGTCGTATGCCGACGAGGTTCCGTTGCCTGTCAGACCCAGCGGCAACTGTTCGTCGAAGGCGTTGTTCACGCCAACATATATTTCGCTGTCATAGCCCGTGAGCTCCTCAAGCCGGTAGGTCAGAACGAAATCGTGATACCAGTTCGGCTCGACGTACGACGGTGATATCGCTTCCGGGCTCTGCGTACCTTGTGCAAAGCGCGACACTTGATCTTCGTAACGCGAGCGCCACACGAACCGAACCGGTCCTTGGTCGTAGATCGCATTCGTGATGAACGACCACTTCGGATCGCCGATTTCTCCTTCCTCGATGTTCTCGTCTTCCGGATGGTTTTTGAACGCGAAGAACCGCAAAGCTTCGACATTGTTCGCCGTAACGGACACGGCCAGATGTCCGTTCAGGGCGGCAAGCATCCCCACGCCCTCGGTCAGGTCGCCGATGTCGGTGGCATAGTCGAGTTGGAAGTCCCAGCCCTTCGTGTTCAGGGCTGAAGCGTTGACGAACGTGCTCGTGATGAACGTGACGTTGAACGTGGTCGGGCTGCGCGTGCTCAGGCCGCAAAATGCCGGATCCGGTCCGCCAGGTGCATCGACGCAATTGTCGAGGATAGCTTGCGGGTCAATGAACGAGATCGCGTCGTCGATCTGAATATTGTAGTAGTCGACCGTGAGCGAAAGGTTCTTGACCCAGCGCGGCTGGATGATCGTGCCGAGCGTCCAACTCTCCGCAGTTTCCGACGTCAGACTGGCGTTGCCGCTCGCGCTGATCGGCACCCCGATATTGTCCTGTGCGTCAAAACCCGGCGGCGCGCCCAATGCGGCGCAATTGGCGGCGCGGTTCGGATTCTGGCTGAGCTGCGAGCCGTCGCATGGGTCGGTGTAGTCGAAGAATCCGGCCGTCGGCGGCAAGAACGCCTCGGTGATATTCGGCGCGCGAACGGCGCGCGAGTAGGTTCCGCGGAACGACAAGTCCATCACCGGCGCGTAGACCCCGCCCACTTTCCATGCGCGCGCGATGCCGGCATGCGAATAGGTGGCGTAGCGATACGCCGCATCGAACGTGAGGCGATGCGCCAACAGCTCGTCTTTGAGGATCGGTGCGGAAAACTCGATGAACTCTTCGTTCACGTGGAACGCACCGAAAGCGTCGGGCTGCGGCGCCGTTTCGGTGATCCCTGATTGGATGACGCGGTCGTTGACGTTCTCGCTGCTCTCCTTGCGATATTCGTAGCCGCCGGCGAAAGAGATCGGACCGCCCGGCAGTTGCAGGAAGCGATCGGTATCGAACCTGAAGATCGCTTGGAACACATCCTGCGTGATCGTGTGGCGCCGGGTGGCACCGTCATAGCTCACGTAGTCGAGGGCCGCAGCGCTGTTCTGTTGGCCGAACGGGTTGAACGCCACGCATGGCTCGCTCGTGACCGACGGATCGACATAACCCGGAGGTTGGAGCGCAGGGACGTCCTTTCGGCACTTGATTTGCAGATCGCCCGGATCGACTACGGCATCGAGTGCCGCCTCGAAGTTCCCAGGCAGGAGCGTGTTGTTGTTGACGAACTTGTTCTTCGTCTCGCCGTGGTTGTAGGACACCTCCCAATCCACCGTTGCGAGGTCCAAAACATCGACGTCGCCCTCAAATCCGGTCACGGCGCGCCTGGTCTCTCTTGTGATCGCGTTGTCGCGCGCGCCGACATCGGCGTTGAAACGAGCCAACAGCGCACCTGGCACACCGGTGTCGGTTGTGATCTGCGCCGCCAGTGCGGGATCGACAAATGGATTGGATGTAAAATCGATGAAAAAGTCGCCGAAACTGAACGACGGTTGGACGTAGTCGAAGATATCCGTCGAAACAAATTTCGCGTCCGCCTTGAAACGCAGATGCGGCGTTAGGTCATAACGGAAATTGAGCGCCGCGCCCTTGCGCTCGGTGTCCGGGATGAGAAGGACGTAGTCTTCTTGTTTGAAGCACGTCGCGCAATTCGCAATCTCGCCGAACAACAAGCTATTCTCCAGCCCATGATTTGGCTGAACCACCGGCGCGCCGTTGTCGGTGAAGCCATAGAGCCTGTTGTTCGGCCCGCCCAAGAGAAAATGGTCAAAGGGGATCAGGACCGAATTCTCGTCGATGAACTCGCTGACGACGTTGGGCCTGAACAAAAGGTCGGGAATGCCGTCGTTCGGCCCGGTGTCGGCCGGATTGACGACTGTTCCATAGTTGTTGAGCGCCTTGATGTCCAAGGCCCGCACCGGCTTCGTGCTGTCATAGAGTACGGACAGCACGATGTTGCCGCGCTCGCCGGCGAAGTTCGTGCCGGCGCTCGCGTTCGCGGAAAAATTCTGACCATAGTCGCCGCCCGTCGGCCACGAATTCTGGACCGATGCCTCCACGCCTTCGAAGTTGTCCTTTAGGATGATGTTGATGACGCCCGTCACTGCGTCCGAGCCGTAGATTGCCGACGCGCCGCCGGTCACGATTTCAACGCGATCCACGAGCGCCGGCGGGATCGAGTTGAAATCGACGGCCTGGTCGCCGGCATCGCCCGCGACATGGCGCTTCCCGTTCACCAGCGTCAGCGTTCGCCCCGTCCCGAGACTGCGCAGATCGGGGAAGTTCAGTCCGCCCTGATCGCCGAAGCTGTCCGAATTCGCGCGAACCGTGCCGTTTGAACTCAGCGCCGGAAACTGCGCGACGATGTCGCCCAGATTCGAAGTGCCCGAATCTTCGATCCTCTCCTTCGTCACCGTCGTGACGGGTGTCGGCTGTTCGAGATTGGGCCTGGGAATACGCGAACCCGTGACGACCACTTTCTCGACCGGGCCGCCGTTCGTCGGGCTCGTCGCCTGATCCGAAGGAGCCGGCGCGTTCTGGTTGGGCTGATCACTGCCCTGCTGCGCGCCCGCCGGATCGGCCAGCAACCCGATTCCAAGCGTCAATGCAAACACCGAAACTGAAATTCTCAGCCCACGCCCGTTAGACATATGCGCCCCCCCTCGACCATTGCATCGCGGCTGCGGACCACTTCGCAGACGACACATGAACTCAATGCAACAAGGCATTGAAGTTCACTTGTGACTCAATCTTTGATGTCGATCATTAGGAAACGGCCGCAGGCGCGAGATTGAAGCCGGCGAGTCGCGAGCAAATCACAGGCCAGTTCGTGCACGGGACAGCGATCCAGTTTGCACCGCCCCGCGTTGGATTTCGGTCGATCTCAAACAGCGTTCGTCGCGCGGTCGATACACATATTTCGCGATCGGTGTGAACCAAACGGAACGCCTCACGGCGCCGTGAAGTCATGCCGCGCGTGCACAAGCCGCAAACAGCGCACGAATGCTTGAATACCTGACAACTCAATGGAAAAAAGCGGCGGGTGATGATCCCGCCGCCCATGCTGTTCTGCATTGAATTCGAAAAACCGTCGCGACCGACCTCTAATGCCCGGACTTCAACACGGTCCTCTTCACGACATAGAAGACGGTGATGATGATGAGGAACCCGGCGTAGATCGCGATCAATTTTTGCCAATAGGCCTGCTCGACGATCGGCGGCAGTTGGAATGTCGCGTTGTTGGCGATGACCGGGATCATCACCTGCGCGATGACGTAAAAGATGACCGCGCCCAGCGCGATGATGAAGATGCGATTGTATTTGCTCAGGAAGTACGCGGCGCCGATCGCAATCAAAAGCCCCAAGATCGCGTTGACGTCATGAAACCCCACACGGAAGTATTCCCAAATCCAATCGACATAAGATTGCACCGTTTGCCACATGACCAAGTTTCCCTGTTCGGCCGCCGCCCCCGCAGCTACGATCGGAAGCGTAGACCAGGTTTCTGACGCACGCACGCTGCAGACGCGAAGAAGGGATGCGTCACGCGCAGGGTGCGACCGGCGGGGTTCCGGGCGAGGAACCCGAACGGTCGCGCGGAGATAACGCAAAGACCGCGATCTGGTTCAACGGAAAGGCAATGACGCCGCAGATCGTTCATGTTCGGCGTCAGCAGGTGGCTCGATTCGTGTCCCCGGTGTAGGGCGTTCGCCTGTCGGGCGAACGCCTCACTCGCTGGGCCAATCGCCCCGCACCGCAAGCATGTGCACCTTGCGCCCGCCGCAATGTCTCTTGCGCACCTCGGACGAACAGGCGCGGGGCGCCAGCTTGCGATCCAGGCAAATCCAAATCTCGGCGAGTTCGTTGCCGCTGCATGTCGCCGAAACGTCATCCCCTTCCAGGACGCGATTGGCGTCAAGGAAGGCCTGCCGCACCTCATTCGGCGTGGTCGCAATCGGCCGCCGAGGCGCGTCGTACGCGGGCGGGAGATCCACGGACTCAAACGCTCGCGCGGCCGCCGCGAAATAGTCTCTCTGCCCAAGCCCCGAACACATGCCGTGCTTTTCCCATTCATGCTGCACAAGCTGCTCCGACGGGGAAATCTTCAGCACATCGTCCAAGACGCCTTTCGCGACGATGCGCGGCTCATTGGAAGCGCAGTCCTGCGGATAACCACGCTCATACTGCGGCCACAACCCGTGCAGGACGAAACCGTAGGGCCGCCCCGACCGGCACTGCAGATCATCGGCGCGCCCGCGCCCGGCGCCGCTCGCGCAATGCGTCGGCGACCACGATAAGACAAGAACGTAGTAGTCGAAGTCGGCGACGCGCACCGTCGGTCGATCCGTTGCCGGAGGCTCTCCGCTCCATTGGGAAAACAGCGCGAGCCCGATCAGAACGAATAGTCCGAGAACCAACTGAACGGCACGGTTATTGATCACGCCGATCTCCGCTCACCGTCGACTACATCCTGAACACGCCGAAATTCGTCCGCGGGATCGGCGCGTTCAGCGTCGCCGACAAGGCCAGCGCCAGCACGCGCCGCGTTTCCGACGGCGCGATGATGCCGTCATCCCACACCCGCGCGGTCGCGAAGTAGGGATTGCCTTCCTCCTCATAGCGCGCGCGGATCGGCGCCTTGAACGCCGCCTCTTCGTCTTTGCTCCAAGCCTCGCCGCGCGCTTCCATGCCGTCGCGTTTGACCTGCGCAAGCACGCTCGACGCCTGTTCGCCGCCCATCACCGAGATGCGCGCATTGGGCCACGAGAACATGAAGCGCGGCCCATAGGCCCGCCCGCACATGCCGTAGTTCCCCGCTCCATATGAGCCGCCGATGATCAGCGTGATCTTCGGCACCTGCGCGCAAGCAACGGCCGTCACCATCTTCGCGCCGTCCTTGGCGATGCCGCCCGCTTCGTATTTCGCCCCGACCATGAAGCCTGCGATGTTCTGCAGGAAGAGCAACGGAATGCCCCGCTGGCACGCCAGTTCGATGAAATGCGCGGCCTTGAGTGCGGACTCGGAGAAGAGGATTCCATTGTTCGCGAGGATCGCAACCGGCACGCCCCAAATATGCGCGAAACCGCACACGAGCGTGGTGCCGTAGAGTTTCTTGAACTCGTCGAACACCGATCCGTCGACGAGCCGCGCGATCACTTCGCGCACGTCGTATTGATGGCTCAGCGATTGCGGCACGATGCCGTCGAGTTCGCCGACGTCGTACATCGGCTCGACCGGCTCGCGCATGACGACGTCGGACCGCTTGGCGCGGTTCAACGTCGTCACGATCCGCCGCGCGAGCGCCAGCGCATGCGTATCGTCTTGCGCATAGTGGTCGGTCACCCCGCTCTTGCGCGAGTGCGTATCCGCGCCGCCAAGTTCCTCGGCGGTGACGACCTCGCCCGTCGCGGCCTTCACCAGCGGCGGCCCACCGAGGAAGATCGTCCCTTGATTGCGCACGATGATCGATTCATCCGACATCGCGGGTACGTAAGCGCCACCCGCCGTGCACGACCCCATCACGACGGCGATTTGCGGAATGCCCATCGCCGACATGTTGGCCTGGTTGAAGAAGATGCGCCCGAAATGCTCGCGGTCGGGAAATATGTCCGCCTGGTTCGGCAGATTGGCCCCGCCGGAATCGACGAGATAGATGCACGGCAAGCGGTTCTCGCGCGCCACCTCTTGCGCCCGCAGATGCTTCTTCACCGTGATCGGATAATAGGTGCCGCCCTTGATCGTCGCGTCGTTGCACACGATCACGCATTCCTGGCCCTCGACGCGCCCGATGCCGGTGATGATCGAGGCGGCATGGATGTCGTCGTCGTACATGCCGAAAGCGGCGAGCGGCGACAGTTCCAGAAACGGCGTCCCCGGATCGAGCAGCCGGCTCACCCGCTCGCGCGGCAGCAGCTTCCCGCGCTCGACGTGGCGCTGGCGCGACCGCTCGTCCCCGCCTTTGGCGGCAGTCGCGATGCGCTCGGTGAGTTCGGCCGTGAGTTCGCCCATCGCCGCGGCGTTGGCCTTGAACCGGTCGTCGCGCGTGGAAATCGAAGAGGTAAGTCGTGACATGAGAGAGCGGGTTGCCCTGAGGTTGGTATATGAGCCGCAACCTCATACCCGCTCCGCCGCGCGCGGGCGAGAGGCAATCACGCCTTTTGCCGGCATCGCCTCACGCGTGCGGCTTGCGTTCCACGATGCGCGCGAGAAACCACTTCGTCAGCATCGGCCGCTCATAGCGCAAGGGATCGCCGGTCGAAGACGGCGCCAGCGAATTGAGATAGAGCGGGTCGGCGAGCGCTTCCTCGCCGTTCAAGACCGCATGACCGTCTTCCTCGAGCGCATAGCGCAGCTTGATCCGTGGCGAATTGAGCTCGTCGTAGACGCGTATATCGTTGACGCCGGCGCCCAGAACGTCGCGACGCCCGGCCAAATCGATATCGAGGATCTCGATCTTCAGCGTCTGATTGGGCGCGAGGTTGTGCCCGGCCAAATTCACGAAGTGGGCGCGAATCTCGCGCTCGACGGCCTCCTTCGTCGGCACGTCGCGCAAGCCTCCCTTGCCGCCGCCATCCGTGTAGTGCTCGGGCGCGACGAACGTGATGTCGACGATCGCAGCAATTGCCGCTGACGAAAGAAGCGTCGCAAGCGACAACGCGACAAGCGACGCGAGAATGGAAATGGCGGTTCGCATGATCGCCTCCGGAACGGTGAATGGATTTTGTTTTACTATGACGGGCGTCGCAGTGAAAGCGCACTCTGCCTTGCAGACATTCGACCCCGCGATGCTATAACGAGCGCATGGAGACATTTCTGCACGACATCTCATGGGTCGTCCCGCTGCGCTCGACGATCCTCACCTACGTCTTCGAAGGCTTCACACTGCTGGGCTACACCCAGTTCTTTCTGGTCTTCCTGCCGCTCGGCTATTGGCTGTGGGACAAGAAGATGTTCACGCGCCTCGCGATTCTCATCGGCATCGTCGGCATATCGAACAGCTTCTTGAAGGACTTGTTCCACGATGCGCGCCCGCCGCTGCAATTCGCGCTCGACGCGCGCGTCGGCGAGTCCTTCGGCCTACCCTCGGGCCACGCCCAGGTCGCGACCGCCATGTGGCTGTGGCTCGCCTATGAAGTCAAACAGCGCTGGGCTTGGGCGGCGGCAATCGTCATCGCCGCCGGCGTCTGCTTCTCGCGCCTCTATCTCGGTGTGCACGACATCGAAGACGTCCTGGGTGGAGCGCTTCTCGGCCTCGCGACGATCGTCGTCTATCGCGCCCTGATCTCGGATCAATTCAAATTCTGGCACGATCTCAATCCCGAGCTTCAGCTCCTGGCCATCGCGGCACTCGCGCCGCTTTTGTGGTTTGCCTGGCCCGCCAACGAGGTGCCGATCACGATCTTTGGCCTCGTCGCCTTTGTCTTCAGCTGGTGGCTCGGCCGCGTGATCGAAGAGCGCTGGGTCAACTACGAACGCCACGAAGACTGGGTCTTTGCCGGCACTGCCGCCGTCGCGGGCGTCGTCGTCTTGTTTGCGCTCTACAAAGTCATGGGCACGCAATTCGAGGCGCTGGGCTTGCCGAAGCTCGCGGCGCTGTCGCTCCAATTCGGCTTCATCTCGCTCTACGTCACCGCCATCGCGCCCGCGATTTTCAGACTGGCGCGCCTCTCGTGGTGAGCGCGCCTTAACGAGTTGCGTCTTTCCCGTCACACGGCGCGCCTGTCATCTCAAATTTACACACGCCGGCCCGCCAGGAGTTACCTTGGTCTCAGCCTCAGTGATTCGAAGGAGTCACAGCGTCGGTGCCAGATGTGCGGCGTGACATGGACCAGCTTTGGTCTTGCGCAAGTTGGACGCGCGAAACGGCCCGCACCGCCGCAGAAGACTTAGCAGCGCAATTTCGTCTCAAACCGTTTGTGTGTGGTCGGGACCGGGCCGTGCAGACGCACGCGCGCGCTCCCCAGTTCGAGGGGAATGAGCAATGGGCAAGAGAGCAAGCCGCAAACGCACGCGTGAGGAGTTTCACGACCACTCCAAAGTCCGCGCCTTGTTTCCGGCGGGAGGCGGCTGGACGCCGCACGACCGCGAGCAGAACGAACGCAGCTACACGCGCCACGTCCGCCCGTGTTCCGACAATCAGCGCAAGCTTCTGGAGTCGATCGACAAACGCAACCTCGTCGTCGCCGTAGGCCCGGCAGGCACCGGCAAAACCTATCTCGCGATCGCCAAGGCGGTCGAAGCGCTGGAAGAAGGCAAAACAACCCGCATCATACTCTCTCGCCCCGCGGTCGAAGCCGGCGAAAGCCTGGGCTTTCTCCCCGGCGCGCTCGAAGACAAACTTGCGCCTTATCTGCGCCCGCTTTACGACGCTCTGTCCGACCGCTTGGGCAGCAAGCGCCTGAAGGCCTTCCTCGCCGAAGGCGTGATCGAAATCGCGCCCGTCGCCTACATGCGCGGGCGCACGCTCAACAACGCCTTCATCGTGATCGACGAGGCGCAGAACTGCACTTACGGCCAGCTCAAGATGCTGCTCACGCGCCTCGGCTGGCACTCGACGATGGTGATGACCGGCGATCCCGATCAGACGGATCTATTGCCCGGATTGAGCGGCCTCGGCCAAGTCGCCGATCGCCTTTCGACACTCGACGACATCGCGGTGATCCGTCTGGAAGACCGTGACATCGTCCGCCACCCCCTGGTCGCGGCGATGCTGACGGTGCTCTGACGGCGAAAACAAAAAGGGCCGGTCGAGCCGGCCCTTCCACAAAACTCAGCTTGTTCAGGCGAAGGCGAGCACCTGCGCGGCAACCAATCCGCCGAGCGCCAGGCACGCTAAATACGCGGCAAAGGACGAGCGGCTGCGATAGGTCTGCGGCTGCGTGAACAGCGACGTCGCGGCTTGCGCGAACCCCATGTTTTCACGTGCGATCAGCTGCTGGCCAGTGAAGACGACGACGATGGCCGTGGCAATGAAGAACGCGTCGCCGCGCGCGATCATTCCCAACTCGAACAGGGCCAAAACCGAAGCCATCGCGGCCACGATCAGGACGTTCACAACCCGGTTCAACATAAGCAGCCTCTCACCGACGCGGCAGCACCAATGCTGCGCTTGCGAAGGGGAGATAAGCAATTCAAACGCTTGTTTCAAGAGAAAGCTGACAGCAGCGTCACCAAAGCCTTAGCCGTGACCGCGACCGTCTAGATAGAGAACAGTTTCAGCACCGCGAATCCAACCACCAACGACCAAAGCGAACACAGGCCAAAGCAGGTGAATGTGTAGGCTGGCGGCCAATCTCCGACCCTGAGCGCCCTGTGGGCGGCCCGGAACAGGATGTGCGGCCCGGCAAAGATCAAGAGCCCGACAAAGGCGAGCCGCCGCACGTCCGACGTGACGGGAAGATGGAAAATCGACTGCCCGTCCGTGACCAGCCCGAACACATTGGAGACGATTCCTGAAATCACAAAGCCGATCGCGAGGGCAAACGCGACGGTCTGAAGGATGTCCATCATGGATTTGGGGTCCGGGCGCTGCTTCTGGGTAGGTCTTAACCAGCACCGCGCGTGCCATCAGAAAACTACGGTTTCTCAAGGCCCGGGACCGTGAGATGCGGCACAGCTGCGCCATTTTGCGACGACGAAGCGTGCGGCGCTTGGACACTGCCTATTGCAGCGCAGCGTGCGTCGCGGCACGTTGGCAGGCCTCGGCGCCGACACGAACTGTGGCAGTTTGATCACCACGACCGCCGGGGATGCGACAGCCGCTCTAAATTCAAAGAAGCGGAAACCACTCGGGGCGATAGTGCCGGTCATGAAAATCGACCAACGCGATGCTGACGCGGCCTTAGGGGGCGAAGTCCACGCTCACTCGAGTTGGATTCTGCCGCTCGTCGTTCTCGTGGTCGCCGCCGCGATCGCCGGCGGGTTCTTTGTTTTCCTCGCGGGCCCGACCGTCGAAGATCTCTCGGGCAACACGCCTTGGCCGACGGCCTCCGCCGAAACCGCAGACATCCGCATAGACGGTGTTCTGTTCCGCGTTCCCGCGAACTACACGAAATTCCGCCGCTCGCGCAGCGACGGCGATCAGGACGACGTGCCCATGCATGCGTTGTTGCCGAACATGTCGCCATGGTCGCCGGGCGACGCCAAAGAGTTCGCGAGCAACGCCCCCGACGCGAAGGTCATCCAATTCACGCTCGCAATCGACCGCGCGCCGTTGACCTATCAGCAGAAGTTCGAGCGCGGCATCAAACCGCTTGCCGACAATCCCGAAGGCTCGCCCGGGCCTTACGGCCTCAAGCAGTACAAATTCGGCGCCAACACCGGCTATGAGAGCACCGAATGGTTCAGTGCGACGTTGGAAGACGGGTCCGAACTCGTCATGCGCTGCGATGCGTCGCCCAACACCGATTTCGGCTCGAGCTGCATGCGCGTGACGCGATTGCCGGACAATGTCGGCCTGACCTACAAGTTCAAGCGCACGCATCTGGCGCAGTGGAAACAGATCGATGCCGGCGTGATGGGCCTGATCGCCTCGTTCCGCCCGAAATAGAGACGCACTTTTACGGCTTCTTCACCACGGCCGACGCGGGCGGCAAATCCATTTCCAGGATCGCCATCTCGAAGTGATAGGTCGTCTCGCCGTCTTCGGTGTCCTTGAAGATCACGCCGATGAACTCGTCGCCGACCATGACCTCGACTGAGTCTTTTTTGGTCGGACGCGCCTCGATCCGGATCGTGTCCAAGCGGAAAAGCGACCGCAGATATTTTTCGACGCGCAGGATTTCTGTTCTGTCCACGTGAGTTCGGGCTCCAGCCGGCCGCTAAGATATGCGGGAAAAGGATAAAGCGAAACCGGGCTCTATTTGAACCGATTTCGCGAAAAGGCCGCTAATCTTCGACCAAGTAGCCCTGCAACCACAAGCGGCCGGTGATTTCGTCCCCAGGCTTGGGCCGGTAGCCGGCGGGCAAAACGTGCTCCGCCGCATAGAGCGCAACGTCGACCATGCTCTGCCCGGTGCGGGCGACCGTCACGCGCATGCGATAGACGGTTCCGGCATCCAGGCGCATCGGATAGACGTGCTGCACGGTCGCGCGGAATTCGTAGTCGTCGCTGGCGCCGCTGCGCGCCGGCTTCAGCACGTCGGGCGGCGTGATCGTGTCGCTGCCCTGCACTAGGCGCAGGCCGTATGGCCGCAGCGAATAGGCGAACGCCGACAGCGCGAACTGATAACTCTCGCCGACCTGGTACTCAGCGCCGTTTTTGAAGAACAGCGCATCGAAGAAGGAAAGCTCCGCGCCGTCTTCGGTGCGCCCGCGAATTTGCCCCTCGGCGCCCGAGCCCGTCGACGCCACGTGCTCGATCGTCACGGGATGCGTGATCGCACCTGCCGCGAACGGAAAGGCGGAAAGCACGCAGCCCGAAGAACTCCGCCGCTCGGTGAGCAGCAACACCATATGGCGCACGTCGCCGTCGCCTTCCGCCATCGCGGTCAGCGTGTCGGCCTTCATGCCGTTCGGCATCGCGCGCGCTTCGGGCAACTCGACCTGTGCGATGATGGTCGACTTCGCCACGACGTCTTTGATGCGCGCGCGAATCGCCTCGGGCGCATCGGGATAGAGCGAGGCCCAATGCGTCGCGTGCGCGTCGATCACGGCACCGGCTTTTTCCATCATGGGAGCGTGACTAGGCACAGTTCTAAAGCGCTTGGCAAGGGTGCGGTTCCCTCTTGATGTTTTCGAAAAACTGGTTCTCAAAGAATCGCATGGCTGCTTCGCGCGTCGACTCTTACTACCTCGCAACCGCAATTGGACAGCGCGCACGTCCGCAATTGATCGGTGCGCGCGAGGCCGACATCTGCGTCATTGGCGCGGGATACACTGGCCTGTCCTGCGCGCTTCACCTCGCGAAAGCCGGACTCAAGGTTATCGTGCTTGAAGCCGAGCATGCGGGCTTCGGCGCCTCGGGCCGCAACGGCGGACAAGTGATCACAGGCCAGCGCGTCGATCAAATCGAACTCGAACACCGCTACGGCGAAATCCGCGCCCGCGCGCTCTGGGATCTCGCACTCGAAGCAAAATCGCTTGTGCGCAGCTTGATCGCGTCGCACGCGATCGAGTGCGATGAAACACCCGGACACATTTCGGCCGCTGTGAAAGTCAGTCACGCGACCAAGCTTGAAGCCTACGCCGAACATCTGGCGAAGCGCTATAGCTATTCGTCGGCGCGTTATGTCAGCGCGAGCGAAATGCCGTCGCTCGTCGCGACACAAAACTACAAAGGCGGTCTGTACGACACGTCGAGCTTCCACCTTCACCCGCTGAATTACGCGCTGGGCCTCGCCCGCGCGGCGGACGATGCCGGCGTCGCGATCCTCGAAAACGCGCCCGCCGTGAAGATCGAGCGCGGCGACAAGATCCGCGTCGCGACGCCGTCCGGCGCGGTGACGGCGAAATTCTGCGTCGTCGGCTGCAACGGCTATCTGGGCGCGCTTGTGCCGGAACTCGCGCGAACGATCATGCCGATCTCGAACTACATCGCGGCAACGGAACCCTTGGGCGACGCGCGCGCAAAGGCGCTCATCCCTTCGAGCGCCGCCGTCGCCGACACGAAATTCGTCCTCGACTACTATCGACTGTCCGCTGACGGACGACTGCTTTTCGGCGGCGGCGAAACCTACGGCGAGAGCGACATCGAAAACCCGGCCAACATCGTCCGGCCGCATATTCTGCGCGTTTTTCCTCAGCTTGCCGACGTCCGCATCGAGCATGCGTGGGGAGGGCGCCTTGCGATCACCATGCCGCGCCTGCCCCACATCGGGCGGCTGATGCCCAATTTTTATTTCGCGCAAGGTTACTCGGGCCAAGGTGTTGCGATCGCGACACTCGCCGGCAAACTGATTGCCGAGGCGATCCGGGGCCAGGCCGCCCGCTTCGACGTTTACGAAAGCCTGAAAATCCCGCCACTGCCTGGCGGCGCCTTGCTGCGCAAGCCGTTGCTCACGCTCGCGCTGCTTTGGTACGCGTTGCGCGACCGCTTGGGTTAATAGAATATTTTTTTCTCGACAGGCGAATTCGACTCGTGCGAATCTGATTGCGGTTTTCAACGTTTGAAAGGAGGTGATCCAATGTCGAGTGGGATTTTGGCGCTATTGCGGAGCCTGAAGGTCACACGGACACTGGAGCAACCTCCGGTCACCGCCTGACGTTCGACGATCGAAAGATCAGGGCTCAAAGCAACAGCCCATCTCACGGAAAGGGTCGCCCCACGGCGGCCCTTTTTGTTCTGCTTTGGCGGAATTCAAATCTGATAGTCGACCGGAACGTCTTCGATGATCTGGTTCATCTCGTGCGAAGGCTGGTCGCAGCCCGCGCAGCCCACGACGCGCGCTGGTACGCCCGCGACCGTGCACCGTTCGGGCACGTCTTTCAGGACCACGCTGCCCGCGCCGATCCGGCTATAGGCGCCCACTTCGATATTGCCCAAAACCTTGGCGCCAGAGCCGATCATCACACCACGCCTGATCTTCGGGTGCCGGTCGCCTTGCTCCTTGCCGGTGCCGCCGAGCGTCACGCCCTGCAGCATCGACACGTCGTCTTCGACGACCGTTGTCTCGCCGATCACGACGCCGGTGCCGTGATCGACCATCACGCCGCGGCCGATGCGCGCGGCCGGATGGATGTCGACGCCGAAGACTTCCGAAATGCGGCTTTGGAAGTGCAAAGCCATCGCCCTGCGCCCCATCGTCCACAGCCGATGCGTGATGCGATAGGCCTGCAGCGCATGGAAGCCTTTGAAGAATAGGAACGGTTCGACGAACGTGCTCACCGCCGGATCGCGTTCATAGATGGCGGACAGATCGGCGCGCACTTCCTCGCCCAGGACCGGAGCGTCGACAAAAGCCTGGTCGAAAACCTGATGCACCTGCATAGCGCCGACATCGTCGTTGCCGAGCTTTTGCGCCAGGTGATAGGTCAGCGCCTGCTCCAGCCGCTCATGATTAAGGATCGTCGCGTGCACAAAGCTCGCGAGCACCGGCTCGGCGGCGGCCATGCGAATGGCCTCTTCGCGCAAGTCCGACCACACCGGGTCGCAAATCGCGAACTTCTCGGCAATCGCTGGCATCGGGCGCTTTTCCATGGGAGCCATCTTAGTACAAATGGGGCGGCCGCGTCAGCCTATCAAGCAAAGGTGAAGCCAGGTTAACGCGACTGGGGCCGCCGGATGGCAAGGCCAACGCCCGCAAGACTGAGAATGGCAAACGCCCCGCCCGCGACGAAGGTGGCTTCGGGTCCCAACGCCTCCCACAGCCAGCCTGCAAGAAAACTCGCGAAGAAAAGCACGACCCCGCCGACGAGATTGAACACACCGAACGCGGTGCCGCGCTGTTGTGCAGGCACCGTGTCTGCGACGAGCGCGGCGAGCAACCCCTGGCTCATGCCCATGTGAACGCCCCACAAAACGACCCCGGCGACGACGCCGGGAACGGTCGGAACGTAGGCCAGCATCGCATCGGCCGCGATCAGCGGAACGATGCTCAGCGCCAATATGGACCTGCGGTCATAGCGATCCGACCAAGCCCCCGCAGGCGTAGCGACCAGCGCGTAAGCGACGTTCATGACCACCATGACCATCGGCGCATACGAGATCGCCAGTCCCACATTCTGCGCGCGTAGAACCAAGAACGCTTCGCTGAACCGTGCCATCGTGAAAACGGCGCCGATCGCAACGACTGTCCAATACGCGGCTCCGACATGACGGATGTCGGCAAAGCGTATCGGCGCGCCGTCGCCCGCTTGCCGTTGGGCGCGCGGCGGCTCCCTCACGGCGAAGATGCCGACGAGAACCGACGCAACCGCAGGCGCGACCGCCCACGCAAAGACCGCGCGCATGTCGCCCGCATAGGCCAGCATCAGCAGGATCGCGAGGAGCGGACCGACGAACGCGCCGACCGTGTCGAGCGCCTGACGCACGCCATAAGCCTTGCCGCGAACCTCCGCCGGCGTCACGTCGGCGACCAGCGCATCGCGCGGCGCGCCGCGTATTCCCTTGCCGACGCGATCGGCAAAACGGGCCCCCAGGACCTCGAACGGCGTCGCGGCGAACACGAACACCGGCTTCGTCACCGCCGCGAGCGCATATCCGGCGACCATCAGCCATTTGCGATTCCCCAGACGATCGCTGATCCAGCCGGAAAACACTTTGGCGATGGAGGCCGTCGCCTCGGCGACGCCTTCGATGACGCCGACAACGGCAGTGCTCGCGCCGAGTGTCGTGACCAGGAACAACGGCAACAGCGCGTGGATCATCTCCGACGAGATGTCCATGAACAGCGAGACGAAGCCGAGCGCCCAAACGGTGGGCGGCACACCCCGCGAAAGGGACTGCTGGCGCAACATCGCGCGACCCTAGACGCAGACGTGGCGAACATCCAAGTGGTATGGCGAAATGCTTGCGTTCGGGAACCGCATCATCGTTCTATCCCGACCGTCATTTACCTGAGGTTCGAATGTCCGAGCTCGTGTCGCCGCTCAATGTCGCCGCTCCCCAAACACTCGATCTTTTGTTGAGCCGTCGCTCCGGTTCCGCCAAGGCGATGAAAGGTCCCGGTCCCTCGCGCGAGCAAGTCCGCACGCTGATCAAATGCGCGACACGCGTGCCCGATCACGGCAAGCTGACGCCGTGGCGTTTTGTGATTTTCGAGGGCCAAGCGCGCGCCGATTTCGGCGACGTTCTTGTCCGCGCGCTCAAAAGCAGCGAGCCGGAAGTGAGCGAGGAGCGGCTCGCGCAAGAACGCGCAAGGCTGACGCGCGCACCCGTCGTCATCGCCGTCGTCAGCCGTGTGCGCGAAGCGATCCCGATACCGGAATGGGAGCAGATCTTGTCCGCTGGTGCCGCATGTCAGACGCTATGCATCGCCGCGAACGCGATGGGTTTCGTCACGAATTGGATCACCGAATGGTACGCCTACCACCCCGCAGTGCGCGAGGCGCTGGGCCTGAAGTCGGGCGACCGGATTGCGGGTTTCGTCTATGTCGGCCACCCCGCGGAACCGCTGCTCGACCGCCCGCGCCCGGACTTCGCGCAAGTCGCGACCGAGTGGCGCGCGGGGAAGGGTTAGCGCCGGCGCAAGAACGCCGCGTCCATCTCTTCGACCCGCGCGCGAACGCGATCGGAGTACGCGACGAACAGATTGCTGTCGTGCATCCCTGCCGCCCGCATCTTCACGACAAGCTCGGCGTATTTTCTGCAGCGTCACGCCGGCGATCGGCGCGCGCAGGTCCGTGTTCAAGGGACTTCCCCATGCGGGCGATGCCGACGCAACTTTATCTTGGGCGGAGTTCGCTTGGCGCAAAGTCGCGTTCGTTTACGGCCAAGTTCCGCTGCGCTCGTACACGACCGCGTTCCAGAACCGCGCGCGATGCCGGCCATGTTTGCGCCAGCCTTGCTTCGACAGCGTGCGCCCCACGATCGCGTTGAAGTAGCCGTGCGCCACCAACACCGCTATCCCATCCTCCCCTGCGACCCTCGACAGCATGTCGACGGCCCTCCGCGCGCGGTCGCGCGCATCGCGGTAATCTTCGATGCCGCCGTGATGCCCCGCATGCCAGGCCAGTCGCGCGATTACGGCCCACGCCGGAGGCTTCAACCGCACGAGCGGAAGCCTCGGTGATTTAAGCTGCGCCTCCATGAACAACGGGCTCAGCGACAATTGCGCGTGCGGCGCCAGCGCCCTCGCGCTCTCCGTCGCCCGCGGGCGATCGGAAGCGTAGACGCGCCGAGCTTGGCGCGTCAGATTCACCAGCCAATCGGGCGGCGGGCTCTCGGGGTCGAGCCCCGCCTGCTCGTACTGTTCGATGTAGTCCTTGAACTTCCTATGCGTGATCCAGCGCCCGCGGCCGACATCGGGCTTGCCGTGGCGGATCAGAACAATTCTGATGAGCCCTTCATCGCGCCGGGGCAGCTTTCGCCTGCGGCTCTTCAGGACCTTCTCACCCGGGCCGTCCATGACCTCAAAGCTCATTGCCGAAATTCGCTCATCCGCCGGCTATCTCGTACTCAACGCGCCGCAAAGGCGCAACGCGCTCAGCCTCGA
>JBGOVA010000105.1:0-16047 GCA_041477875.1 Micropepsaceae bacterium
CCTTGCCGAAAGCGGCAAGGTCCGCTTGCGCCACGCCTTTGTCCGGCAACACGCCTTGATAGCGCAGCACATCCTTGTCGCGCTCGAACAGACTGTCGCCGTCGATCGCGCTGGGCGTGATGCGGATGCCGAACTCCTTGCACAGCGCAATCACGCGATCCTGCGTCGGACCGACGAACTGGCCGCCGAGATCGAAGCGCCGCCCGTTGGAGCTTTGCGTCCACGTGCGCCCGCCGACCCGGTCGCGCGCCTCGATCACGAGAACCGATTTTCCCGCCCGCGCGAGCGCCCGCGCCGCGACCAGTCCGGAAACGCCCGCGCCGCCGATGACGACATCATAGGTCGTGCCCGGTGCGCCCGCCTCGCCTAGCGCGGCGCCTTTGGCGATGAGGGCAGGGACGGTCGCCGCAGCGCTCGCGGCGACGCCGGCCAACGTCACGAATTTCCGGCGGCTTGGCTTGTCCATCTGTCGGCCGGCCGCTTACGTCTCGCGGTACTGAAGCTGCTCGGGCAGATAGGTGCGCATATACGCAATGACCGCCCGCATGCCTTCCTCGAAATAGGCGTCGGTGATCGTGCCCGTGCGCTGGAACGACATGCGCCAGAACGTGTCGTTGATCTCGACCGCGTTGGTGCACGCCTCGTCGAGCCCCGGAATGGGCGGCAGGAACGTCTCCCGCTCGACCTTGGCGGCGATGATCCGCCCCAGGCGGATGTTGAATTCGGAATCGTAGCTCTGCACGTCGCGCGGCACGTCGGCGCCGAGCAGCAGCCGCATGCGCGCCACGTCGCGCGTATAGACCTCGCGCCCGCGCTGCGCCGCGCAACGCCACGCCGTTTGCCATGACGTGCGCTCGCCGACCGGCGTCGCCTCGTTCGCCTGGGTTTCGAAATCCTCGATATAGATGCTGGCCTGCGCCAGCAGCGCCGCCTCGGCCGAGGGAAAGAAGTGATAGACCGTCGCCGTCGGCATCTTCGCCGCCTCGGCGATCATCTGGATCGTGATCTCCGAAGGCCCGGACTTCGTCAAGAGGCCGCCGACCGCCGCCATCAGCGCCTGAAAGCGCAACCGGCTGTCCGCGCGCGACGGCCAACGCGGCGTGATCTTTTCGGCGCGGAGCGTCTTCAATGCGAGCATCATCTCAACCTCGTCCGCCTTCTAGTCTCCGCGCCCGCGCCGATCAATAGCGAAACGATGCTTCGACGCCGACCGTCAGCGGCGGCGCGACGATCTCCTGCAACAAGCCGAAGCTCGATTGCAGATTGAACGCCATGTTGAGGTATTCCTCGTCCGTCAGGTTGCGCCCGAACACGGCAAGCTGCCACCGACCGTCGTCGATCGTGTAAGCCGCGCGCGCGTCGACGACCCAATAGGCGTCCTGTGAAATCAACGGATCGTTCGCCGGATCGAAGAACACCCTGCTGCGGTACGACGCCGAGGCCAGGAGGTCGATCGCGTCGCTGTCGCCGAGCGGGATCGTATATTCGGCGATGCCGGTCAGCGAGAACTTCGGCGCATTCGGTAGCGTGTTGCCCGAGAAGTCAGGTTGAGGGGCAAGGGGGTCGCCGCGATTTGAAATGAACTCGTCGAGTATCGCTTCGAGCCATTCGGCGTTCACGCGAAGCGTGAGGTTTTCGACCGGCTTCGCGATCGCATCGACATCCACACCTTTGATCGTCGCTTTCTGCGCGTTGTCGAGAACGTCGATGGGGAATCCACCCGTCTGAACCAGCGTGTGAAGCTGCAAATCCTTGTAGTCGTAGTAGAACGCGGAGGCGTTCAAACGGAACGTATCGTCGAACAGGTCCGATTTGAATCCGACCTCGTAGGCCGTGTTGGTTTCGGAGCGGACGGGCGCAACTTGTTTCGCGAAGAGCGCCGGAGCGACGTCCAAGAACCCGCCGTTGAACCCACCGCTCTTGAAGCCCGTCGAAAAGCTCGCATAGGCCATCACTTTGTCGGTGAAATGATAGTCGATCGCGGCCTTCCACGAAAACGCGCTCTTGTCGATGCTGTCCTGGATGTGCCCGCCCCACAACGTCTGCGGTGCGCCAAAATTACCAGGCCCGCCGCTTTGCCCGGAGATGGTTCCGTCGAGATCGAAATCCTTTTTCTCATTGGTGAACCGGCCGCCCAGCGTCAGCCGCGTTTTGTCGAAAATCTCGAAGTCGGTCTGCCCGAAGGCTGCATAGGCGCGCGTCTTTTGTTTGCTGTGCGCAGATCCCGTGAACGCGCAGAACGGCGTGACGTCGTTGATCACCGCGGGGCACTCGCCCGCGCCCGGCCCGTAGACAAAATCGATGTCGTGGAAGATGAAGATATCTTGGTCTTGCTTCAGCGTTTCGCCGAGATAGTAGAGCCCGACGAGCCAATGCATGGTCTCGCTCTCGCCGGCGAGGCGGAGCTCTTGCGTGAAGGTATCCGAGTTCACGCCGAAGTCGATTTCGAGCAATGACAGGGGGCTCGCGTCCGAGTCTTCGGGGTGGAGTTTGTCGTTGCGCTCGAAGGCGGATATCGACGTTAGCGTCACGCTGCCCAGATCGTAGTCCGCGCGTATCGATCCACCACCGCTCTCATTGTCAAGATGCTCGGTGCGATTGTAATTGCCCTTATATCGATCCGTCGGACCGTTATAGAAGAACACGTCGGTGCACAGACCCGCGTCGATATCGGCCTGCGAGCAGAAATCGAACCCCACGCCGTTGAACTGAAGTGCGCCCACCTGATGATACTCGTTGGGCAGGGTATCCGTCTTCGAGCCGTGGGCGTTGAACAGCACC
The DNA here is from genome assembly GCA_041477875.1 of Micropepsaceae bacterium. GTDB lineage: Bacteria > Pseudomonadota > Alphaproteobacteria > Micropepsales > Micropepsaceae > SZUA-430. The sequence continues at coordinate 2,782 of JBGOVA010000105.1, forward strand.
TCAAGCCCTTCCGCGGGCTTCACGAGCCACTGGCCGCGCACCGCATACCCGTCGGTGCCGGTGACGCGCTCGCCGTTCAAGAGATTGCGCATATACCCGTCGGAGCTGTTCCAGATCGCCGCGACGCGCGCGGCCGACGTGTCGCCCGTCTCCGCGTTGACGAACCCTTCGACTTGATAGGTGTTGTACGAGCTGTAGGCCGCGGTTGCGCCGATGCCGAACCCTTCGAGATCGGGCTTGTTCGATATGAAGTTGATCGCGCCGCCCGACGTGTTGCGTCCGTAGAGCGTGCCTTGCGGACCTTTGAGCACTTCGATCCGATCGAGATCGTAGGTCAGGAACGTCTGCGACGACGGCGCGCTGAGATAGACCTCGTCGGAATAGACGCCGTTCGGCCCCGCGTTGTTGGTGTTGAAGTCGTTGTTGCCGATGCCGCGGATCGCGATGATCGGCTGGTTGCCTTGACCCGACGGCAGCGCGATCGTCACGCCCGGAATGAACTCGGCGATCTTGTCGCTCGAGGTGATGCCGAGATCCTTGATGTTCTTCCCGTTGAGCGCGTCGACTGTCCCCGGAATGTCTTGCACGTTCTGCGACCGCTTCTGCGCGGTGACGGTGACTTTCTCGATCTTGCCGCTGTCGGTTGGCGCCGGCGCTGCTGCGGGTTGGGCCGACGCACCGTAGGTCAAGGCGCCAAGGGCCCACAGGGCCGCTGAGCAGAACAACACTTGCCGGATGCTGACGAGCGAACGCTTGGACATGCTGGACCCCCCGGTGATCGCAACGAGCATGCCCGCACCAGCACGCTGTTCGACGAAAATCGAAGTTTCGACGCTAAACCCGTATCAAAACCGGCGCAATCCACGGCCGCAGTTCGCTGGCACCTTGTGGCCGGCCCGCATCAGGCCCGCAGCGGCACTGTTTTCCGCGCGACGCCGGCCGCGACCACCGCGTAAAGCGCAAGCGCCGCGAAGTTGAATGCGACGACGGCCACCCCGACGGTCGGCGCCCCGAACGGCTGAGCGATTGCACCGGCGACCGCCGGGCCCACGCCGTTTCCCAACGCGACAAGCCCGTTCGCAGCCGCGAACAGGCGCCCCGACCGGTCGACGGCCGCCGCGAGCCCGAGCTGATAGACGAGCGACGACAGGTTGGTGATGGCCTGCACCACGTTCGCCGCGACATAGACGGTCGGATCCTTGGCAAATGAGATCGCGACGATCGCAACCACGTTGATGATCGTGAGCGCGAACAGCGGCCCGAACCGCCCAAAGCGCGTCCCCGCAACTGCCGTCCCGACCACACCGACAAGCAGCAGCAACGTCGCCATCGACAGGAATGCGCCGATCGCTTCTTCCTTCAGGCCCGCGTTCGCGCCGTAAATCGCGACCAACGTCCAGAACGACCCTTGCCCCAATTGCGTGAGAAAAATTGCGGGCAGAACGGCAAGTCCCAACGTCGCTGTCGGCGACGCGGATCGGTGTGCCGCCGTCGTGTGGCGCATGGGCGGCGAGGGCAGGCGCTGCAGAAGTATCGTGCCCACAAGACATGTCAGCAGCAGCGCAAGGTACGGCCCGCGATAGCCGAGCTCGTGCGGCGCATTGGGAATGACGTAGAGCCAGATCGATCCGTTCAACACCGCCGCGATCGTCAGTGCCGAGATCAATCGCTCGCGGTCGAGCGCGCGCCCGACCACCGCTGCCGTTTCGGACACGACGATGCCCGCGCCGATGCCGGCGGTCAGGCGTGACACGACGAGCAAAACGAGATCGGGTGAGACCAACGAACCGGCGTTGCCGGCAATGGCAAGCACCGCGCCGACGATCGCAAGTCTCCGCCGTGAACGTCGAAACGGCGAAGCCGAAAGCGCGACCGTCGTCAGCGCCGCCGCGATCGCTTCGAAGCTGATCAGGAAACCGGCCGACTGCTCGTCGAACCCGGCGCCGCTCATCAGCGCGCCGACGACGAACGGCAGCACGAAGGCACCGGTCGTCGCGACCAACTGCGCGCCGACGGCAGGGAATAGAATGGCTGCGTCACGCCGAACTGGTCGCGCCATCGCCTCTCCCGCTTGCCGTTCCGATTTTTCTTATTCGATTTTTCTCGACTCGTCGAGCGCGAGCCTAACAATGAAAGTAACGGCTCACCCCGTTGCAATTCGACTTAGATCGAATAAAGTCGAATTGGCGACCACTCTCAGCGGAGGACATCGCATGAGCCGCTTCGACGCGCTGAGCCCGTGGGTCGACGCACCGGCGGACCTTCAACCGTCGCTCGCAGGCGAAACGCGCGCCGACGTTGCGATCATCGGCGGCGGCTATACCGGACTCTGCGCCGCGCTGCGACTGCGCGAGCAGAACGTCGACGTCGTCCTCCTCGAATCCGAATTCTGCGGCGCCGGCGCCAGCGGACGCAACGCCGGCCACCTGACGCCGACCATCGGCAAGGACGTGCCGACCTGCATGAAATTGTTCGGGCAGGAGAAAGCGGTCGCCCTCGTGCGCTTCGCGGAGGAGGGCGTCGCCTTCGTCGAAGACATGATGAAGAAGCATGCGATCGACTGCGACTACGAGCCGACGGGCAACATCATCGCGGGCGTGCATCCGCGCCATCGCGAGCCGCTGTTCAAATCCGCCGAGGTCGCCCGGTCGCTCGGCATCAAGGCCGCGTTCCTCGACGAGAACGACATGCGCCAGCGCCGCATGCCGCCCGCCTTCCGCTTCGGCGTGATGGAAAGCTGCGGTGGGCTGCTCGATCCCGGCAAGTATGTGATGGGCGTGCGCCGCGCCGCGCTCTCCGAGGGCGTGCGCATCCACGAACGCACCCGCGTGCTCGACATCGAAGAGGGCGCGAAGGTCCGCGTTCGCACCACCAACGGCAGCGTGCTCGCCGATCGCATTCTGATCGCCACGAATGCCTACACAGTGCCGGAGCTGCATCGCCTGTGGAGCAAGATCATCCCCGTCCGCGTCACGCTGTTCATGACGAAACCTCTGACGCCCGATCAGATGGCACGCGTGGGCTGGGTGAAACGCGAAGGTATCTACACCGCCCACGAAATCTTGGAGAACTATCGCTTCACCGCCGACAACCGCATCCTCGGCGGCTCGAAGACGATCGCCTACAAATACGGCAGCGGCCTCGCCGACGGCGACCAGCCGGCCGCCTTCGCGCTCCTCAGCGAAGCCTTCTACGACCGCTTCCCGATGCTGAAGGATTTGGAGATCGACGTCTTTTGGGGCGGCTGGCTCGCGGTCACGCTCGACTATCTGCCCGTCGTGGGCACGCTCGGCCGCGGCGGAAACATCCATTACAGCGTCGGCTGCAACGGCCACGGCATCGCGCAATTCTCGATGATGGGTGCGGCGGCGGGCGACGCGGTCATGGGCCGCCCGTGGGAAAAGCTCGACGTTCTCAAGCGCCGCTTCACGCCGTTCCCGCCTGAACCCTTCCGCTGGGTCGTGGGCAAAGCGCTCCAAGTCTATCTTGAGGCGGCGGACCGCAAGATAGACTCCGAGTTGCGGCGCGGCGCGGCGTGAAGGGAACATTCGTGAGCAAGACCAAAGTCATCCTCGTAACCGGCGCTTCGTCGGGCATCGGCGCGGCGATCGCCGCGCGCCTAGCGAAAGCCGGCCACACCGTCTTCGGCACCTCGCGCAAGGCCGGCGCGACGCCGCCGGCCCAAGGCGTGCAAATGCTTGCCATGGACGTGCGGCGCGAAGACTCGATCGCCCAAGCGGTCGCGCAACTGGTGAAGAGCGCGGGCCGCATCGACGTGCTCGTGAACAACGCGGGCTTCGGCATCGCGGCCGCGGTGGAAGACACGCGCCCCGACGACATGATGCGCCAGCTCGATACGAATTTCCTCGGCCCGCTGCGCGTCTGCCAAGCCGTGTTGCCCGCGATGCGCAAGCAAGGCGCGGGCCGTATCGTCCAGATCAGCTCGCTCGCCGCGCGCATCGGCATTCCGTTTCAAGGCGCCTACTCCGCGTCGAAGTCGGCGCTCGAAGGTATGACCGAAGCGTTGAGCATGGAGGTAAAACCCTTCGGCATCGCCGTCGTTTTGATTGAGCCGGGCGACACCAAGAGCAACTTCACCGCCGCGCGCGAATGGACAGCGGCCGCGAAATCGAACGCCGCTTACGGCGCTCGTGCGAAGCACGCGATCGAAGTCATGGAGAAATCCGAGCAAGCCGGCCCGCCCGCCGACAAGGTCGCGCGCATCGTCGAACGCGCGATCGCGGCCTAGCGCCCGAAGCTGCGCTACCTCTCGGCGACCACCGTCGAACGGCTTGCGCTCGTCCTGCAGCGCGCCTTGCCCGACCGCGTTTTCGAGGGCGTCGTGAACTCGATCTACGCATTGCCGAAACCGAAGTAAGACCAGGAGTCTGAGATGGGCCTGACGCACACGAAGAACGAGGAACTCAAAGCGCGCGCCGCGAAAGTGATCCCCGGCGGCATGTACGGCCACGAATCGACGCGCCTGTTGCCCGCGAACTACCCGCAATTCTTCGCCCGCGCCAAGGGCGCGCGCATGTGGGACGCCGACGGCAACGAATACGTCGACTACATGTGCGCCTACGGCCCCAATCTCTTCGGCTACGCCAACGACGCGATCGACGAAGCCGCCCGCGCGCAACTCGCACGCGGCGACGCGGCAACCGGTCCGTCGCCGCTGATGGTCGAGCTCGCCGAAGCCTTCGTGCGCCAAGTGAGCCACGCCGACTGGGCGATGTTCTGCAAGAACGGCACGGATGCGACGACCATGGCGATGATGGTGGCGCGCGCCCACACCGGCAAACGCAAGATCCTGACGGCGACCGGCGCCTACCATGGCGCGGCGCCCTGGTGCACGCCGCTACCCGCAGGGACGGTCGCCGAAGATCGCACGCATCTGATCCACTACACCTACAACGACATCGAAAGCCTGGACGCCGCCGTGAAAGCCGCGGGGAGCGACCTCGCCGGCATCTTCGCCTCGCCCTTCAAGCACGACGCATTCCAAGACCAACAGGACGTCGACGTCGCCTACGCGCGCCGCGCCCGCGAGCACTGCGACCGCACCGGCGCGCTCCTCGTCGTCGACGACGTGCGCGCCGGCTTCCGCCTCGCGCGCGATTGCAGCTGGTCGCTGGTCGACGTCGCGCCTGACCTGAGCGCTTGGGGCAAATGCTTCGCCAACGGCCACGCGATCTCGGCCCTTCTCGGTGCGGAGAAGGCGCGCGAAGCCGCGTCCTCGATCTTCGTCACCGGATCGTTCTGGTTTGCCGCCGTCCCGATGGCCGCCGCCTTGAAGACGTTCGAACTCATCCGCACGACGAAATATCTCGAGCACATGCAGACGATGGGCCGCCACCTGCGCGACGGCCTGCAGCAGCAGGCGGCCGCCCACGGCTTCACCCTGCGCCAAACCGGGCCCGTGCAGATGCCGCAAATCCTCTTCGAGGACGACCCCGACTTCCGCCTCGGCTACGCCTGGACCGAAGAAGCCTTGAACCGCGGCATCTATCTCCACCCCTGGCACAACATGTTCATCTGCGCGGCCTTGAACGAAGGCGACGTCCGCCAAACCCTCTCCGCCACCGACGACGCCTTCGCCGCCGTCAAAAAACGCAGTGCCACGCTAAAGCCGCACGCGGGGCTGGAGGCGTTGTTGCACGCGCGCCTGGGGCATTAGCCTCGATTTCGGTCTCGTCTTGGAATTCAAGCGACGATCTTGACAAGCCAAGAGAGTGCATATACACGTAAATGCCATGTCGACCGACTTGTCAGCTTGCGGCTCGTGCTTGTGTTTGGCCTCGCGGCGCACCGCGCGCGCGATTACGCGCATTTATGACCACAAGCTGCGTCCGCACGGGCTCAGGGTGACGCAATTCTCCGTCTTGGCGATGCTCGCGCTCCGCGGGCCGACGCCGATGGGGCAGCTCGCCTCCTTCTTGGGTCTCGATCGCACGACGCTCACCCGCAGCGCCGACATCCTCGAAAACAAGCGCTGGATCACGTCGGATACGGCGGAGGACGCGCGCGAGCGCCGCATGCGGATAACGGACGCCGGACGGCGGCGCGTTGAATCCGCGTTCGGCGCCTGGCGCGCGGCGCAAGACAGCGTCCAACGCAAGCTGGGCGCGTCGGCGACGGGCGCACTTCAGAACTTTGCGAACGAACTAACGGCCTGAGCCGAAGCAATTTGCGCTCACGGACGATCGACTGCTTAAATAAGTGCATATACACATTACGGAGAAAGATCATGTTCGACTCCATCGGTTTTCTGACATTGGGCGCGATGTTTCTCGTCTTCGTCGCCGTCTTCGCGATCTTCACCCGCGCCACTGTCGTGTCTCGCGCTCTTGTCGCTGTCGGCGCGCTGATTTGGGGTGGCGCGGTTGTCGCGCTCGCCGACGCCGGCGTATTCGCGGCAGGCGCAACGGGACCGGTGCCGGCTGTCGGCTACGCCGTCGCCGGCGCGCTGGCGATCGGCGTCGCTGCATGGATTTTCGCTGCCGCATTCCGCGGCGCGTTGTTGGCCGTGCCGTTGCCCGCTCTCGTTGCCCTCAACATCGGCCGCGTACTCGGCGGGTTCTTCCTCTTGCTCGCAGCCGAAGGCCGTCTCGCCGCGCCGTTCGCGCCCGTCGCCGGATGGGGCGACGTCGCCATCGGCACGCTGGCGCCCTTCGTCACGGTGCTCGCCGCGCGCTCATCCGGCGCGGCGGCGATCGCAATCTGGAATGCGCTGGGCGCGCTCGATCTGATCGTTGCCCTGACCCTTGGCCTGCTCTCCGCGCCTGAAACGCCGTTCCAAGTCTTCACGACCGAGCCCGGCACCCGCATCATTGGGGAGCTGCCCTGGGTGATGATCCCGACGCTTCTCGTACCGCTGTGGCTGCTCGTTCACCTGACAATAGCCGCGAAACTGTTCGCCGCCGCCTCGCTGCGTCCAACAGCGGCCGCTTAGGACAGACCAGACATTACGCCTGCCACTTCGGTTCGCGCTTGTCGATGAACGCACAGATGCCTTCCTCGGCGTCCGTCTCTAGCATGTTGCGCGTCATCACTTCGCTCGCATAGGCGTAGGCGTCGGAAAGGCCCATTTCGAGCTGGCGATAGAACGCTTCTTTACCGATCGCGATGGTGACTCGCGACTTGCCCGCGATCTGTTGCGCAAGGTTCAGCGTCTCCGCGCGCAAGGCATCGGCTGTGACGACGCGATTTATGAGCCCGATCTCCCGGGCGCGCCTTGCGTCGATCATGTCGCCGGTGAGCAGCATCTCCATCGCGTGCTTGCGCTCGACGTTGCGCGATAGCGCCACCATCGGCGTCGAGCAGAAGAGGCCGATATTTACGCCCGGCGTCGCAAACTTCGCGCTCTCGACCGCGACCGCCAAATCGCAACTCGCGACCAGTTGGCATCCCGCGGCCGTCGCGACGCCCTGCACCTGCGCGATCACCGGCTTCGGCAGGCGCACGACCGTCTGCATCAGCCGCGCGCACTGTTTCATCAGGCGGTCGTAGTAGTGCCGCCCCCGATCGCCGTCCTGCCAATGCGGGGTCATCTCTTTGAGATCGTGCCCGGCCGAGAACGCGGGCCCGTTCGCCGCGATCACCACCACCCGCACGGTCGGATCGATCCCGGCATCGTCGAGCGCCACTTGCAGCGCCGCCATCAACCCTTCCGACAACGCATTGCGCGCCGCCGGACGATTGAGCGTCAGCGTCAGCACCGTCCCGTCGCGGTCGTTCAACAGAAGTGTGGTTTCGGCCTTCGGTTTGTCGGGCATGGGACAGGCTCCAAAGCACTGTGAGGTAATATATTACCTCCGAAGAATTTCGCGCATTTCCGCGGCATAGCGGCCGCGCCGCATTGACATCGCTCGAGCGGCTCTGTATCCAGCGCGCCTTCAATTCGAACCATTCTCGCGGAACAAGCCTCAAATGTCGACCTATTCGGCCAAGGCGTCGGAGATCAAGAAGGACTGGGTGCTGATCGACGCCGACGGGCTCGTCGTCGGCCGCCTTGCCGCCGTGATCGCGACGCGCCTGCGCGGCAAGCACAAGCCGACCTACACGCCCCACATGGATTGCGGCGACAACGTCGTCGTCGTCAACGCCGACAAGGTCGTCCTGACCGGCAACAAGATGCAGGGCAAGATCTTCCACTACCACACCGGTTATCCGGGCGGCATCAAGGACCGCGTCGTGGGCAAGATCCTGACCGGCAAGCACCCTGAGCGCGTTCTCCAAAAAGCTGTCGAGCGCATGCTGCCGGGCGGCGTCCTCGGCCGCGCGCAACTGGGCCACCTCTTCGTCTACGCGGGGCCCGAGCACAAACAGGCGGCGCAACAGCCGAAGACGCTCGACGTGAAGTCCATGAATCCGAAGAACGCGAGGCGCTGATTATGGCCGATGAAGTTCGTTCATTCAGCGAAGTGAAGTCGACGCTGATCAAGCGCCCCACGGCGGAAGCGCAAGCGACCCCCGACGTGACCCGCAAGCGCGACGCGCAAGGCCGCTCCTACGCGACCGGCCGGCGCAAGAATGCGGTCGCTCGCGTCTGGATCAAACCCGGCTCCGGCCGCGTCACGATCAACGAGCGGGAAGAGGCGGTCTATTTCGCCCGCGCCGTGCTGCGCATGATCCTGCGCCAGCCCTTGGTCGTGACCAACCGCGAGACCCAGTTCGACGTCGTCGCCACGGTCCAAGGCGGCGGCCTCTCGGGCCAAGCGGGGGCGGTGCGCCACGGCATCTCGCGCGCCCTCGTCAACTACGAGCCGGAACTGAAGCCCGTTCTCAAGAAGAACGGTTTCATGACCCGCGACAGCCGCATGGTCGAACGCAAGAAATACGGCAAGGCCAAAGCCCGCCGCAGCTTCCAGTTCTCCAAGCGCTGACAAGTTTCATACCGCGCCACGCGGTGAAAGCGGCGGGGAGGGCGTTCCGGCGACGGAACGCCCTTTTGTTTTGCTCAAGATCGATCGCCAAAAAAACGCGCCATGGCCGGGCTTGACCCGGCCACCCAGCCGGCGCACGTCCGTGCGCCGTGGAAATCTGGGAGGTGAGCCGCATTGCGTTTCAGACTAGAGTCTCTCGTCCGCGCGAACGCGCGCCCGCTGGGTGGCCGGCTCGGGGGGCCGGCCCTGACGGAAGAAAATTTGAGCATTGCGAGCAAACGATGACCACCTTCAACGGCCTTCCCAAGGACTTCTTTGCCTTCTTCAACGAACTCGCGAAGAACAACGAACGCCCTTGGTTCGAGGAGAACAAGCAGCGCTACAAGGACTCCGTCGTCGCGCCGCTTTCCGACTTCATGACCGCGATGTCGCCGCGCGTGGCGAAAATCTCGAAGCACATCGTCGTCGATCCGCGCCCCAACGGCGGCTCGATGTTCCGCATCTATCGCGACGTGCGCTTCGGGAAGGACAAACGCCCCTATAAGGAAAACGCCGGCTGCCACTTCCGCCACGCGCAAGGGAAAGACGCGCACGCTCCCGGCTACTACATGCATTTCGCCGTCGATGAGGTTTTCTTCGGCGGCGGTCTGTGGATGCCCGAACCCGACGCGCTGTCGAAAATCCGCCATGCCGTCGCCGACGATCCTACAGGCTGGAAGAAGATCGTCGAGGACAAGACCTTCGCCAAGACGTTCGGCGAGGGCATCCGCGGCGAAGGCCTCTCGCGCCCGCCCAAAGGCTTCGACCCGGAGCACCCCTACATCAACGACATCAAACGCAAGAGCTTCTTCGTCATGCACGAAAGCTCGGCCAAGGCCGCGCAATCGCCAGCCTTGCTCGACGAGGTCGACGCGTCGTTCAAGGCTGCCAAACCGCTGATGAAATTCCTCTGCGACGCCGTCGGCGCGCCGTTCTGATAGTCTCGCGCGCCGGAATCACGCAAGCCGAACGTTTGATACGGCAATGGGAGGTATCATGCGCCTCGCTTTCGCGCTCCTTTGCCTCGCGTTCACGTCGCTGCCGGCACTGGCCGCGGAGCGCGATCGGTCGATCCTGGTCGACGGATTGACCCGCAAATACACGCTCATCACGCCCGACAAAGTGACCGTGCCGCTGCCCTTGATCATCGTCTATCACGGCGGCGTTCAGTCGGCGGCGCAGGCCCGCCGCTACACGCGCTTCGATGAAGGCGCCGCCAAGGAGAACTTCGCCGTCGCCTACCCGCAAGGTCTCGACAACAACTGGAACGACGGCCGCGCGACCGACGACCTGCGCCAGCGCGCCGCGGCCAGCGCGGACGACGTCGGCTTCACCGCGCAAATTATCGGCGAGCTTGCGGCCGAGAGTGTCATCGACGCCTCGCGCGTTTTCCTGACCGGCGCCTCGAACGGCGGCATGATGGCGTTGCGCGCGGGCTGCGAGCTCGGCGATCGCATCGCAGGCATCGCGCCCGTCGTCGCCAATCAGCCCGCCGACTGGCGCTGCGCCGCCAAGAACCTGCCGGCGCTCTTCATCAATGGAACGGATGACGAATACATGCCCTTCGCGGGCGGGCAGATCGCGACGACGAAAACCCGCAAAGACCTCGGCCAGGTGCTCAGCGTCGACGACACGATCGCCGAGTTCAAGCGCCTCAATTCCTGCGCCGGCGTGAAGGAAACAAAGACCTTCGACAATGTCGGCCGCGACAACACGAAGGCGGTCGTCACCGACTACGACTGCAAAGGAGCCCCGCTCAAGCAGATCGTCATCGAAGGCGGCGGCCACACCTGGCCCGGCGCGCGCGAAGGCATCCTGACCGGCCTGCTGCTCGGCAACACCAGCGAAGAAGTAAGCGCGACGGCCGAAATCTGGAATTTCTTCAAATCCTTGCCGGGACGTTAACGCCGTCTGTCCCTGCCGTTTCCGCCAACCATCCGTTAAGCCGCCTTTCAGGCGAGTTTGCGAAACTTCGGGCTCATCAGTCCTGGGTCCCCGTGCAGATGTCGACGGCCGCGCCGCGCAAGCAATCCCTGATCCTCGTTTCCGAGGACTACGATCCGCAAGCGTGGTCCGCGCTCGAAGGCGGCGAGACCGAAATCCAATCTTGGCTCGCGGTCGCGCAGGACCTCTGGGGAGCCGGTTGTTACGGCCCCGGCCAGGCGGAGGCGATGCGCCAAGGCGCGGACGGTCTCGCCGTCACGCAGGAGCACATCGTCGGCACGATCGGCGGCGCCCTCGGCGGCGTTGCGGAAGTCGCGGCCGGCTGCGGCGCCGTCATCGACGTCTTCGATTGCGACGCCGAAGTGCTCGCCTACAAACAACAGGACGCAGGCGCCGCGGACAACCTTCTGAAACTGTTTCCGTGGAATCCGGAAAAGCCCGACTTTCAGGCCGATCACTACGACGGCCTCATCGCATCGCGCGCGATTTCATTCGCCTCGCAGGTAGAGCCCGTCGTCAAAGCTCTCGCCAAGGCGATAAAGCCCGGCGGCCAGCTTTACGTCGACGAACTCTACGCGGCCGATCCGTCCGTCAGCGCGCTGATCGCTCAGGCAACCGCCAGCCCCGGGCAAAAACTCTGCATCCATCCGCAAGATGCGGTCATGCAAGCCTTGAAAGAAGCAGCGCTGGAACTGCGCTCGAGCGCCCCGGCGAACGAGCCTCTGATGGACGCAATCCACAAAGGCCTGACCCGCGGCCAAGAAATCGCACAACTTCTGAAGGCGGTGCCGCAACCTTTCCGCAAACAGCGCATGGTCGCCTTCGCCAACGAACTCCAGCGCGCCGCCGTCCTCTATCAGGCGCTCGAAAAGGGCCTCGTCACCGCGACGCGCTCGATCCACTACAAACCGCGCGAACTCTAGGCGCGCTACTTCTGGCGTCGGCGGACGTAGTAGCCGACACCCGTCGCGATCGAGCGTTCGCGGGGGCGACCGCTCAAGCAAAAAAAGAAAGTCCCGGTGACGCTTCGCCTGGACCCAGATGTTTTGAAGGCACTGCGGGCGTCGGGGCCGGGGTGGCAGACGCGGACGAACGCGCTGCTTGCGAAGTGGGCCAAGAAACCGGGCACCAAGCGGTCGCAGGCTCGTCGATAACCGGCGAAAAACTGGGGTAGGGACCGCCCCATCGCCGTTGGCCGAGCGCACCTGACTTCGCCCCCTTGACTTGCACCACCCCGCCGCGCGACCTCTTCGCCCGGAAAGACCGCCTGCAAGCCGCCGACGCGTAACTGGCGTGAAGCGTGGGATAGAAACCACGGGGAAGCGCGATGGCGGGGTCTTGGAGCCGCACGCCTGGGCGTTCCGCTTGCGTCAAACGCAACTGAAGCCAAGGAGGCATCCATGATGGACTACCGCGCGGCGCTCAAAGCAACGGACCCCGACATTTACGAAACGCTCATCGGCGAAGAACGGCGCCAACGCGAAGGCGTCGAAATGATCCCATCGGAGAACTACACGTTCCCCGAAGTCTACGCGGCGCTGGGCTCGGCCTTCACGAACAAATACGCGGAAGGCTATCCCGGCCGGCGCTATTACGGCGGCACAGAATTCGTCGACGCGATGGAAAACATCTGCCGCGATCGCGCGAAAGCGATCTTCCGCGCCGAGCACGCCAACGTGCAGCCGCTGTCCGGTTCGCCGATGAACCAAGCCGTATATCTCGGCTTCATCGAGCCGGGCGCCACGATCCTCGCGATGGATCTCTCGCACGGCGGCCACCTGACGCACGGCGCGCCCGTCTCGCACATGGGCAAGATCTATCGCTTCGTGCGTTACAAGACGAACCCGGAAAACGGCGCGATCGATTTCGATCAACTGCGCGACGTCGCGAAGAAGGAGAAGCCGAAGCTCGTCGTCTGCGGCTATTCCTCCTATCCGCGCGACTACGACTACAAGCTCTTCAAACAGGTCGCCGACGACGTCGGCGCGTTGACGATGGCGGACGTCAGCCACATCGGCGGCCTCATCGCGGCCGACGTGATGCGCAACCCGCTTGACGTGGGCTTCGACTTCATGACGACGACCACGCACAAATCGCTGCGCGGGCCCCGCGGCGGCATGATCCTGTGCAAGAAGGATCACGCGAAGGGCATAGACCAGTCCGTGTTCCCGGGGCTGCAAGGCGGTCCGCACATGAACCAGGTCGCGGCGACGGCGGTGACGCTGAAACTCGCCGCGCAACCGGCGTTCAAAACCTACGCCGCGCAGGTCCTCAAGAACGCGAAGGCTCTTGCGGCCGAACTCGCCAACGCCGGCGCCGAACTCGTGACCGGCGGCACCGACAACCATTTGCTCGTCATCGACGTCATCAAGAGTTTCGACATCAACGGCGCCGTCGC
>JBGOVA010000213.1:0-7078 GCA_041477875.1 Micropepsaceae bacterium
AAGCCGGAGACCGGGCAGGCGAATTTCGAGGAGAAGATGAGGCGTTCGGGATCGCCGTCCTTCGTTTTCTTGTCGGCGAATTCCGCGACCGCGATGCCGTCGGCGAGTTTGAGCGCCGTCTCTAAGCTATCCGGCAGGCGGTTGCCGATGTCGGCGCGCACAGCCAGACGGTCCACGACCACATCGACGTCGTGCTTGAGTTTCTTGTCGAGCGTCGGGACCTTGTCGATCTCGTAGAACGTGCCGTCGACTTTCACGCGTTGGAAGCCGCGCTTCTGGAGATCCTGCAGGTCCTTTTTGTATTCGCCCTTGCGCCCGCGGACGATCGGCGCCAAGAGAAAGAGACGCGTGCCGTCCGGCAGCGCCAGAACGCGATCGGCCATCTGGCTGACCGTTTGACTTTCAATCGGCAGTCCCGTTGCGGGCGAATAGGGTATGCCCACCCGCGCGAAGAGCAGGCGCAGATAGTCGTATATCTCCGTCACCGTGCCGACGGTCGAACGCGGGTTCCGCGAGGTCGTCTTCTGCTCGATCGAGATCGCGGGCGAGAGGCCTTCGATGTGGTCGACGTCGGGCTTTTGCATCAGCTCCAGGAACTGGCGCGCGTAGGCCGACAGGCTTTCGACATAGCGGCGCTGGCCCTCGGCGTAGATCGTGTCGAAGGCGAGCGAGGATTTGCCCGAGCCCGAAAGCCCGGTGATGACCACGAGCTGATCGCGCGGAATGTCGACGTCGACATTCTTGAGGTTGTGTTCCCGCGCGCCGCGGATCGAAATGTCTTTTTGCATGGGCCCCTTATTTGTACCCGATCGCGCCACGACTCAGCCCCGTTCCACAGAATTCAGGGCTCATAGCTTGACTTTTGGAACATAACAAGAACATGATGGTCTTATCGCCGTGGAACGCCATCCAATCCGGTGGTTAATGTCCGCGGTCAAGCGCGAGAAGGAAAGGTTTGAAAGATGGCTGGCGTCAACAAGGTGATTTTGGTCGGAAATCTAGGGGCGGACCCGGAGGTTCGCCAGCTCCCCTCCGGGGAGCCGGTCGTCAATCTACGCGTGGCTACGTCCGAATCCTGGCGGGATAAGAATTCCGGGGAGCGGAAAGAGAAGACCGAGTGGCACCGCGTCGTGATCTTCAACGAGAACATCGCCAAGGTGGCGGAGAAATACCTGCACAAGGGCTCCAAGGTCTATCTCGAGGGCCAGCTGCAGACACGGAAATGGACCAACAAGGACGGCCAGGAGCAGTATTCGACCGAGGTCGTGCTGCAACGCTTCCGCGGCGAGTTGCAAATGCTCGACGGACGCGGCGAGGGCGCCATGGAAGGCGCGGGTGCTTCGGCCGGCGGTGGCGGCGGCGCCCGCAAGGCAGTCGCCGGCGGGCGCGGCGAGGCGCGCGATTTCTCCGCCGATCCTGATGACGAGATTCCGTTTTGATCTCGATGTGACGAAGCCATGTTTGGCGCGCTTGTCGGGATGGTGAGCGCGCCTAGTGATCGTTTCGCTTGCAGCTCCAATCGCATTCGGGAAGCGCGACGCGGAAGATGTCCATCCGGCCGATGCCGTTCTTGCGACAGTTGCTAGTGAAGTACAGGACTTTGCGCTCTTGGCGCGAGACCGCGGGGCCAACCGTGAGGCCACCGTCGCAGTTGACGTTGGCGCCGGTCAGTTGCGGTTTGACGAAGCCGCCTCCGCTGATCACCGACATGTAGAGTTTTACGCCGCCGTCGCCCTCGGCGTCGCCGGACGACATAATGATGCCGCTGTCGTCGGGGAGGAACCTCGCGTCGAAGTCGTCGTTGGCGTTGACTGGCGGGGCGAAGTTTTGCGCCTTGGACCAGGCGTCGCCCGGCCAGCAAAGGCGCCGATAGGAGCGGATTGTCACATATATTGACATATTGAAATCTATCGATATGTTATACGGATGAGCCAACCGGAGCGGATTTTCAAGGCGTTGAGCGACCCGGCCCGGGTGCGCATTCTCGAGTTTCTGCGCCGGCCCGAGGCGGCGTGTTGCTCGTTCGGGGACCGGGTGTGCGCGTGCGACGTGGAGCGCGTCCTTGGCGTCTCGCAAGCAACCGTCAGCCACCACATGAAACTGCTCGTCGATGCGGGCCTCATTTGCGCCGAAAAGCATGGGCGCTGGGTGTTCTACCGCATCGAGGGCGAAGCTTTCGCGAAAACGAGCGCTTGGCTTGCATCGTTCGGCCCCCAAGAGGGCGGCGCGGGCGCAAGCGGCTGTGCGCCTCGTCAGGCCGTCGCATGACGATGCTCGCGCGCGCTCTGTCACCGGACTTCGCCGTGCCGGCGGAATGGCCGTGCGGTTCGCCGCCGCTTGACGATGTCGTCGGCAAAGTCTCTGCGGCCGAGATCGAAATATCCGCCGATGATGCGCGGCGCATGGACGAAGTCGTGGCCGCCGTCCACGATGTCGTCGCCGCGGCGGCATACGAGGCGGCGGCGCTTGCGGGCGCCCCGCCTATCGTTCACGCCCCCCAACGCATTCGCGCGGTCTTTTCCGGATTCGATTTTCACCTGACGCCCGACGGACCGAAGCTCATCGAGATCAACACCAATGCAGGCGGCGCGTTCTACGGCGCGCTGATCGACGACGCACGGTGGCGGCGGGGCGAGGCGGATGCGCGCCCGCTCGGGTATTGGGCACATCTCTTCGTTCAGCATTTTCGCAAGGAGTGGCAATTGGCGCGTGGCGGCGCGGCGCTGCGCAGCGTCGCCGTCATCGACGACACGCCGGACGCGCAGTTCCTGCGGCTCGAGTTTCATTTGGCGGCGCGCATGCTCCACGAAGCGGGAATCGCCGCGGTCATCGCCGATCCGCGCGAATTGAGTTATCGCGGCGGCAAGCTTTGGCGCGGCACGACGCCGATCGATCTCGTCTACAATCGGCTGACGAGCTTTGCCCTCGATCGCGAGGCTGATCGCGCGCTGCACGATGCACTGCTCGACGGGGCCGTGGTGGTGAGCCCGGACCCGCGCATGCATTCGTTGCTGGCGTGCAAGGAGAATCTCATTCGGTTCGGCGACGAAGCACTGTTGCGAGATGCCGGCATCGACGCGCGGCGGCGCGACATTCTTATGCAGGCCATTCCGCGCACAGTCGGCGTCAGCGCGGCGAATGCCGACGCGCTTTGGGAGAAACGCGCGGGCTACTATTTCAAGCCGCGTTCGGGCTTCGGCTCGCGCGCGGTCTATGACGGCGCAAAGGTGACGGCGAAGACGTGGTGCGACATCACAAGCGGGCGGGAGGCGTATGTCGCGCAGACGCGCGCGGACGCGTCGCGGATCGATGTACCGGGCGCGGCGCCCATGCGCTTCGACGTGCGCAGTTTTGGCTACGGGCGCGAGACGTTCATGCGGCTTGCGCGCGTCTATCGCGGGCAAACGACGAACTTTCGCACGCCGGGCGGCGGGTTCGCCCCCGTACGCGTTGCGGTCTGACAGCTGGCGGATTCAAACTTGGCGCCGGTCTGATCATTTCGGCGGGCGCAGACCCGGGTCAGAGCACCCAGTCCGCCTCCGGTAAGCGCCAGTAGACGCCGTCTTTTCTTGCAAGCATGCGGTGGCCGACAAGTTCGCGGCGAAACGTCTCGCGGTCGTGATGGCGGCGCTCGACGATAGCGTTCACCTCGGCTTCGCTGTAGCGCCGGCCCTCATCGAAGTGGCGTGCTAGCCAGGCCAAAATCGGGCGCCGCTTTTTGAGGGTTGCCGGAAAGGCCTTTAGGCGACCGTCGGGCATGAGATAATTGCGCACAACGCGATCCTCACCGGCTGACTGCGTTTTTGGCCCGGCGAGTGTGGCCAATTGTTCGCGTCCGAGGATCGCGCGCGAGAACTGCGACAGGGTCTTTTGTTCGAGTGCGTACCAGTGCGTGTTGCCGTCTTGGCGCAAACGCACCAGACCCGCTTCGCGCAACATCGCCAAATGGTGCGACACCGTCGGTTCCTTCAGCGCCATGAGGTTCGCGAGTTCCTGCACGCTGTGTTCGCGCGCGGCGACGAGACCCAAAAGGCGCAAGCGGCTCTCATGAGCGAGCGCCTTGAAGAACTGGAGCAGCATGGTCGGATCCTGCGGCGTCATTGTGGGCTTGTTCGACATTTGTCTAATTAGATATCTATCGAAACAGATGGCTACGCACAAGCGTTGAGAATGCGGCATGTCGGCAGGCGCCCGACAACCGCTTCGGCGGCCAAAAATCGCCGGTTCCGGCAGGAAAATTCAGGCGCGGTTTTTGACGGATGGCTGCCCTCGGAAAAAGGGCGGATTTGTGGGGCGAAATAAGCTGAATTTCGGCTGAAATTTCCTAGGCTTGGACCCCTGAAATCGGTATGGTCCCGGCCTCGATTCAAACCTGATCAAAATCCCCATTGTCCGGCACCAAAGACGATAAGCCGGCGGCCGGTTCTCCCGGTCAGCCAGGCGGCGAAATTCATCCGATCTCGATCGAAGACGAGATGAAGCGTTCGTATCTCGATTACGCGATGAGCGTGATCGTGAGCCGCGCGTTGCCGGACGCGCGCGACGGCCTGAAGCCCGTGCATCGGCGCATTCTCTATTCGATGTACGAGGCGGGCTATACGCACAATAAGCCCTATCGCAAGTCTGCGCGCGTCGTCGGCGACGTCATCGGCAAGTATCACCCGCACGGCGACCAGTCGGTTTACGACGCGCTTGTGCGCATGGCGCAGGAATTTTCCATGCGCGTGCCCCTTGTCGATGGGCAGGGGAATTTCGGTTCTGTCGACGGCGATCCTCCGGCGGCGATGCGCTACACCGAAGTGAAGATGACGCTGGCGGCGGAAGCGCTGCTCGAAGACATCGATCTCGATACGATCGACTTCCAGGCGAACTACGACGGTCAAGACGAAGAGCCGGTCGTTTTGCCGGCGCGGTTTCCGAATCTGCTCGTCAACGGCTCTGCGGGTATCGCCGTCGGCATGGCGACCAACATCCCGCCGCACAATCTGGGCGAGGTGATCGACGGCTGCTTGGCCTACATCGCCGATCCGGAAATCGGTGTGGAGCAATTGATCGACATCGTCCCGGGGCCCGACTTCCCGACGGCGGCGCAGATCATGGGGCGCAATGCGGCGCGACTGGCGCTGGTGCGCGGGCGCGGCGGTGTGGTCGTGCGGGCGCGCACGAGCATCGAAGAGATCCGCAAGGATCGCGAAGCGATCATCGTCACCGAGCTGCCCTATCAGGTGAACAAGGCGCAGCTGATCGAGAAGATTTCGGAGCTTGTCACCGACAAGCGCATCGAAGGCATCTCGGACGTGCGCGACGAATCCGACCGCCACGGCATGCGCATGGTGATCGAACTCAAGCGCGACGCGATGGCCGACGTCGTGCTGAACCAGCTCTATCGCTATACGGCGCTGCAGTCTTCGTTCGGCGTCAACATGCTGGCGCTCGATCGCGGGCGGCCGGTGTTGATGTCGCTCAAGGACATGATCCGTGCGTTCGTGACCTTCCGAGAGGAAGTGGTCACGCGGCGGACCAAGTTCCTGCTCAACCAAGCGCGCGACAAAGCGCATGTGTTGGTCGGCTTGGCGATCGCGGTCGCCAATATCGACGAGTTCATTCGCATCATCCGCACCAGCCCCGACGCGGCAACCGCGCGCGCGCGCCTGATCGAACGGAGCTGGCCGTCCGCCGATATGGCGCCGCTTGTGGCGCTCGTCGACGATCCGCGCCATGCACTGCAGGCGGACGGCACGATCAAGCTGTCGGATGAGCAGGCGAAGGCCATCTTGGAACTGCGGCTGCAGCGCCTGACGGCGCTGGGCCGCGACGAGATCGGCGACGAGTTGAGGGGCCTCGGCAAATCGATCGAGGACTACCTTGAGATCCTGCGTTCGCGCGAGCGGATGATGGGGATCGTGCGCGACGAGTTGATCGCCTCGAAAGAGGCGTTCGCGACGCCGCGCAAGACCGAGATCATCGACGTCGATATCGAGGTCGAAGACGAAGACCTGATCCAGCGCGAAGATATGGTCGTGACTGTCACGCATCAGGGCTACATCAAGCGCGTGCCGCTGAACGCCTATCGGGTGCAAGGGCGCGGCGGGCGCGGGCGCGCCGCGATGGCGACGAAGGACGAAGATTGGGTCACCCGATTGTTCGTCGCGTCGACCCATGCGCCGCTGTTGTTCTTCTCCTCGATCGGCATGGCCTATGTCTTGAAGAACTGGCGCCTGCCGCTGGCCACGCCGCAGGGCAAGGGCAAGGCGCTGATCAATCTGTTGCCGCTGAAGGAAGGCGAGACGGTGACCACCGTCATGCCGTTGCCCGAGGCTGAGCTCGAATGGGACAAGTTCGAAGTGATGTTCGCCACCAAGTCCGGCGACATCAGGCGCAACCTGCTGTCCGACTTCACCAACGTGAAGGCGAACGGCAAGATCGCGATGAAGATCGAGGCGGGCGATGCCATCGTCGGCGTTTCGATCTCGACCAAGAACGACGACGTGCTGCTGACGACGCGGCTCGGCAAATGCATCCGCTTCTCGACCGAAGACGTGCGCGTGTTCAAGGGCCGCGACTCGACCGGCGTGCGCGGCATCAAGCTCGCCGAGGGCGACGAGGTCGTGTCGATGGCGATCCTGCGCCATGTCGAGGTGACGGTGGACGAAGCGCGGGCCTATCTGCGCCAGTCGGCGGCGATGCGTCGCGCCGCGGGCGAGGAGACTGAGGCGCCGGAGACCGTCGGCGAAGACGCCGAAGAGACGAGCGCCCCCGAAGCCGCGCTGTCCCCGGAGCGCTATGCGGAGCTTGGCGTCCAGGAACAATTCGTGCTGACGGTCTCGGAGACGGGGTTCGGCAAACGGTCCAGCGCCTACGAGTACCGGGTCATCGGGCGGGGCGGTTCGGGCATCGTGGCCATGGCGATGGCCAAGAAGAACTCGCGCATTGCGGCCTCGTTCCCGATCGAGGACAGCGATCAGCTGATGCTGATCACCGACGGGGGGCAGACGATCCGCCTGTCGGTCGGCCAGATCAGGGTGGCGGGGCGTGCGACCCAGGGCGTCATCCTCTTCCGCCTGGGCGAGGGCGAGCG
>JBGOVA010000257.1:0-5242 GCA_041477875.1 Micropepsaceae bacterium
CAAAGCGGGATTCCGAGGGCTACTTCTGGTTTGTCGGGCGCTCGGACGACGTGATCAAATCGGCCGGCCATCTCATTGGTCCCTTCGAGGTCGAAAGCGCGCTGATGGAGCACCCCGCCGTCGCGGAGGCCGGCGTGATCGGCAAGCCAGATCCCATGGCCGGCGAGCTTGTGAAAGCGTTTGTCGTTCTAAAAACGGGAATTGAGCCTTCCGAGCCGTTGCGCATGGAGCTGCTCGGACACGCACGCTTGAAGCTCGGCCCCGCGATCGCGCCGCGCGAGATCGACTTCCGTTCGAATCTGCCCAAAACGAGATCCGGCAAAATCATGCGCCGGCTGCTGAAGGCGCGCGAATTGGGCCTGCCCGAAGGCGACCTCTCGACCCTGGAAAGCGACGAGAAATGAGCGCACCCAGCGACGTGAAACCTCATCTCACGCGCGAGCACTCGCTGAACTTGCTGCGCGAGATGCTCCGCATCCGGCGCTTCGAGGAAAAATGCGCCGAGCTTTATACCCAGGAGAAGATCCGCGGCTTTCTTCACCTCTATATCGGCGAAGAGGCGATCGCGACGGGCCTGATGCCCGCGCTTTCCGCCGAGGACGCCATCGTCGCTACGTATCGCGAGCATGGTCATGCGTTGGCGCGCGGCGTTTCGATGAACGCGGTCATGGCCGAGATGTACGGCAAGCAGGAAGGCTCAAGCCGCGGCCGCGGCGGGTCGATGCACATCTTCGACGCGCCGACGCGGTTCTATGGCGGCAACGCGATCGTCGGCGGCGGCCTGCCCGTGGCCGCGGGACTCGCTCTTGCGTTCAAAATGCAAAAGCTTCCGCATGTGGCGGTTTGCTTCTTCGGCGAGGGTGCGGCGGCGGAGGGAGAATTCCACGAGAGCCTCAACCTCGCCGCGTTGTGGCGGCTGCCCGTTGTGTTCGTGTGCGAAAACAATCTCTATGCGATGGGGACCGCTCTGCAGATCTCGGAATCGGAAACCGACATTCATCTGAAGGCAAAATCGTATCGCATGGAGTCCGAGAGCGTCGACGGAATGGATGTCGTGGCGGTCGAGGCCGCCGCGCGGCGCGCGGTCGATTTCGTACGCAACGGCAAAGGCCCGTATTTCCTGGAGTGCAGAACCTACCGCTTTCGCGCCCATTCCATGTTCGATGCGCAACTCTATCGCAGCAAGGACGAGGTCGAGACTTGGAAGCAGCGCGACCCGATCAAGCGCTTCGGCGATTGGCTGCGGACGTCGGGGATCGCGCACGAGGTCGATTTCGAAACGCTTGAGCGCGAAGTGACGGCGGAGGTCGCCCGGTCCGTCGCTTTCGCCGAGGCGGGCACGTGGGAACCGATCGCGGACCTCGCGCGTGATGTCTACACACCGCGAGCGGCGTCATGAACGAGCGCGCGACATCGCAAGGCACCCTCACCTATCGCGAAGCCGTCCGCGCGGCGATCCGCGAGGCGTTGCAGCGCGATCCGCACACGTTTCTGATGGGCGAAGACGTCGGGCGCTACGGCGGTTGCTATGCGGTGAGCAAGGGCCTGCTGGATGAATTCGGCCCCGAACGCATTCGCGACACGCCTCTGTCGGAATCGGGCTTCGTCGGCGCGGGCATCGGCGCGGCAATGGGCGGCATGCGCCCGATCGTTGAAGTGATGACCTGCAACTTCAGCCTACTGTGCCTCGACCAGATCATGAACAACGCGGCGACGATCCGGCACATGTCGGGCGGTCAGTTCAGCGTGCCGCTCGTCATTCGAATGGCGACCGGTGCGGGGCGCCAGCTCGCCGCTCAGCATTCGCACAGCCTTGAGGGCTGGTACGCGCACATACCCGGCATTCGGATCGTCGCGCCGGCGACGCTCGAGGATGCGCGCGGGATGCTATCGACCGCTCTCGAAGATCCCGATCCGGTCCTGATATTCGAAAACGTCATGCTCTATAATATGAGCGGCAGCATGGATGCGACGGCGGGCGCGGTGGACATCGACCGCGCGGCGGTGCGCAGATCGGGGCGCGACGTGAGTGTCATTACTTATGGCGGCTCACTGTGGAAGTCCCTTGAAGCGGCGGCGGCATTGGCCAAGAGCGGCATCGATGTCGAGGTGATCGATCTGCGCACGCTGCGGCCGCTCGATGATGCGACGATCATGCAGTCGGTTCGAAAGACGAAGCGGGCGGTGATCGTCGACGAAGGCTGGCGGTCCGGCAGCATCTCGGCCGAAATCACGACGCGGATCGTCGAGCAAGCGTTCTGGTCGCTGGACGCGCCGATCGCGCGCGTGTGCACCGAAGAGGTCCCGATCCCTTACCCGAAGCATCTCGAAGACGCCGCATTGCCCAGCCCGCAGAAGATCGAGGCTGCCGTGCATCAGGTCTTGGGGCGCTGATGAGCGAATTCCGCATGCCCTCGCTCGGCTCCGACATGGAGAAGGGCACACTTGTCGAATGGATGAAAAAACCGGGCGACACGGTGCGAAACGGCGACGTGGTCGCCGTCATCGAAACCGAAAAAGGTGCGATCGAGATCGAAGCGTTCGAAAGCGGCATATTCGAGCGCGCGCTGGTGGAGCTGGGCCAAACCGTTCCGGTCGGGACGGCGATCGCAATCATCGACGGGGCGAGGGCCGCGCCGGCACCTGAGCCCGTTCGCCCGGCACCGGCCCCGCCCCCACCGGCGCGCGTCGCCGTGGTGGCGCCGGCGCCGCCTCGGCCCACCGCGGAGATCAAAGCTTCGCCGGCGGCGCGCAAGCTCGCCGAGGAACGCGGGATCGATCTCGCGACGATCAAGGGCAGCGGACCCGAAGGCAGCATCGTCTACGTCGATGTCGAGAACGCCGTCGCCAAAGGCGCGATCGCGGTCGAAAAACGCGAGCCGCCCAAGAAGAAACCCGCGGGGCCCGATCTCGCGGCGATGCAGACGATCATCGCGGCGGCGACGGCGCGCTCCAAGCGCGAGATACCGCATTACTATTTGACGCACGAGGTCGACATCACGGACGCCTTGACCTGGCTCGCCAAAACGAACGCCAAACGCACACCTGACCGCCGGCTCCTTCCGGCCGCGGTGCTCCTGAAAGCCTTGGCGGCGGCATTGCGCAAGCATCCGGAATTCAACGGTTTCTACGAAAAGAACGCGTTTCATGCGTCGGAGCGGATCCATGTCGGCGTCGCGATCGCGATACGGGGCGGCGGATTGGTCGCGCCGGCCATCCACGACACCGATAAGCTGCCGCTCGACGAGGTGATGGATCGGTTGCGCGACCTCGTCGCGCGCGTGCGCGTGGGGCGATTCCGTTCCTCCGAGATCGCGGACCCGACGATAACCCTGACGAGCCTCGGCGAGCGCGGCGTCGATGCCGTCGTCCCGGTGATCTATCCGCCGCAAGTCGCCATTGTGGGCACCGGAACGCCGCGCAAGCGGCCATGGATCGTCGCCGGCAAGGTCAAGGCGCGCGATGTCATCACGATCAGCCTTGCAGGCGACCACCGCGTCGGCAACGGCCATCGCGGCGCGTTGTTCTTGGCGGAATGGGCGACATTGATGCAGCAGCCGGAGCTCCTATGACCAAGGACGATTTGCGAAAGCTCATCGAGGAAGAGCTGCACAACATCGCGCCCGAGACCTCGCCGGCGGACGTCGGCGACAACGAGGATATGCGCGAGGCGCTCGATATCGACTCCATGGGCTTCCTCACGTTCGTGACCGCGTTGCACAAACGCATCGACGTGGACGTGCCGGAAGTCGACTACCCGAAACTGTTCACAAAGCGCGGCGCCATCGAATACCTGGCGCGCAAAATCTCGACGCCTGGCGCCAGGGATCGCTCGAAATAGGGCCGCCTCGCCCACCTTGACCTAGCGCAACCTCGCCGTACCGCCGACGTGGCAACGTCTCGCCTTCAAGGAGGCATTCCATGCGCACTCTTATCGTGTACTACTCGCTGGGCGGCACCACGCGAAAACTGGCGGAAGCGCTGGCGAAGACGTTGAGCGCCGATGTTGCGGAAGTGCGCTGCTCGCGCTACGGGCGGGGCACGATCGATTTCTTGAAGGCTTGTTACGACAGCCTGATGTCGCGATCGCCGGAGGTCGAGGTCAACCACGCTCTGCCTCAGACCTATGATCTCGTGCTTGTCGGGGGACCGGTGTGGGCCGGCCACATCGCGGCGCCGATTCGCACATATCTGAGCAGCCGCCGGGGACAGTTCAAACGCATGGCTTTCTTTTTGACCTCCGGCGGTGTGTCCACGAACCGGACACTCACCGAAATGGCCGAGATTGCCGGCGCAACACCGCAGGCAACTCTGGCCCTTCGCACGGCGGACGTTCTCGGGGAAAAATATGCCGCGGCTGTCGATGCATTCGTGCGGCCGCTCAAGTCGAAAGCGGCGGCTTAACGCCCTGCCCGCCCATCGCGCCCTTGCTCGAGCCGCACCGCTAAATCTTGTGATGCGCATCTCGTCGCTCACTACGAAAAAACAAACGTAATCCGTGCCATCACGCCATCACATTGGCGGAGATCAGCGGTTTCTGCCATCACGCATCCATCACATGTGATGTCACGCCGCGCATGGTCGCGTGGCATTTGCATCCGATCAGCTTGTCAAGTCGCAGCGCACCGCAGTCGGCGCGAAAATCTCGCTATAAGTACAGCTAATGCCGCCGAATTTCAAGGCTATTGGACTTCCACGCCCCTTGCCGATCGAGGGAAATCTATATCCCGTCGTCGCATCCCTTCCGCGACTCCTCACACGCGACCGGCGAGCCACGCCAGCATCGCCGCATTCATCTCGCGCGGGTACGTATGGCTGAGGTCGTCGATTTCGCGATAGGCGACGTCCGCGCCCGCCGCCCTGTATTTCAGACGCGCCCTGTAAAGACTGCGGCTGACTGACCGCAATGACGGTAAGCCGCCGCACCAAGGGGGTGTGGCGGCTTAGGGCCTGGCATCGCCGAGTCGATCGAATCTGCATCGAAATGAGGTCGACTTGGAAGTGAAGGCGGCCGGCGACGCAGCGCGCGCTCGGCCTCCCCTTGCATGCCGCCAATCCGTATGTTACATACTGAACCACATGGTTCAGTATAGCCAAGCCCGCTTCGATGCCTCGTTCGCCGCGCTCTCGGACGCCACCCGGCGCGGCGTTCTGGAGCAGCTCGGGCGTGCCGACGCTTCGATCACGGACTTGGCCCAAAAATTCCACATGACCCTCACGGGCATGAAGAAGCATGTCGGCG
>JBGOVA010000204.1:0-7511 GCA_041477875.1 Micropepsaceae bacterium
CTTGTTGAATCCGAAGAACACGATGAACTGCTTCGGACCCTTCGCCGGCGGCGGCGGTGGCGCCATCGGCGGCGGTGCTGCGCCGTCGCGCTGCAGATCGAAACGAATACCGACCAGCACCGAATGATCCGTCTTCTCCATCTCGAAGACGTCGAGCACATCGCCCGGATTTTGGAACTCCGGGTCTTCCATGAGCATGAAGTGATAGTCGAGGTAGAGTTGCCAGCGATCCGACAGCCGGTACGCGACCTGCGCGATCAACTGTCCGGCGAGGACATAGTCGTCAGCCGTGACGCGCGTGGAACTGGGGTCGAAAAAGCTCGACGACCTGAGGGTGACGAGATTGCCGCCGACGCCGGCGCCGACCGAGGCTTCCCAGTTGCCGCCCAAGCCGATGTCGTACAGCACGTTGACCATCTGGGAGAGTTCCCAAACGTCAGTGTTTCCCACAGTGCAGCTTCTTCCGACTGAAGTGCAGAACCCGTCGGCATCGTTGTGCCGATACGCGACTTCGAACTCCGCCCGCCAGTGGTCGCCAAAGTCGTACCCGACGGCACCCGTGGCGACGAAACCGTCGTCCCAGCTGAATTGCATGGCGGTTTCGAAAACGCCCGGCGGGTCGGATTCGGTGATGCTGCCGTCCTCGATCCAGTTCACGCCCGCGCCAAGGCTCAAATACCAACCGGTCGGCGTCGTGATCGCGGCGTCGGCAGCGCTTGCCCAGCCCAGCGCGACCGCCGAGCCGAGCAACAAATGTCGTAATTTCATAGCTTTCCCTCCGTCGCGTGATGGACTAGCGATGGAGGGAAATGGTTAACAATTGGTTAATTTCGCTCAATATCTAGAAGTGCGGACACCAAATGTTGTGTTCGCGATACAACAGTTTCGTGCCGAGGGTGATCAACATCATTGAACATCCGGAGAAACGACGAAGGGCGGACCTTGCGGCCCGCCCTCGATTCTAACGCTGATCGTCTGCTTACTGCAGGTCGACCGTGGCGCGACGGTTCTGCGGCTCTTTCACGCCGTCGCCCGTCTGGACCATGAGTTCGCTCTCGCCCTTGCCCGACGTGCTGATCGCACCTTCGGCGACGCCCTTGCCGACGAGGTTCGTCTTCGCGGCGTTCGCGCGGCATTCAGAGAGCTTCTGGTTGTACTTGTCCGAGCCCACGGTGTCCGTGTGGCCGACGATGCGCACCGAGGCCGCGCCCGACGACTTGGCCGCTGCTGCCGCTTCGCTCAGCACCGCATCCGCTTCAGCGGTGATGTTACACTTGTTGAAGCCGAAGAAGATGATGAACTGCTTGGCCATCGGAGCCGGTGCCGGAGCAGGCGCCGGCGGAGGCGCAGGCGGCGGCGGCGGATCGTCGTAGCCGTAGCGCAGGCCCAGCGTCACCGTTTGCTTGGTAATCTGCATGTTGCCTTCGGGCAAAGCGCCGAGCTTGATCGACGGATCATCCGCCCACAAATAACGATACGTCGCGTCGAGGTCCCAGTGATCGGCGAGGCGATACGTCAGACCGACAATGCCTTGCGCGGCGATCACCGTGTCGCCGTCTTTGCGTGCCAGGTTGTCCTTGAAGCGCACGTTGTCCATGCCGACGCCGACGCCGAAATCAAGCAAGAAGCGGCTTGAGAGCGTGACGTCCTTCAAGACATTGACGAAGCCGCTGTATTCCCTGAGCTGTCCGCTTCCGACGTGCACGAAATTGACTTTTTCCAAGTCGTTCTCGCGATAGCCGCCCTCGAGCTCGAGGCGCCAATTGCCATCGAACGCGTGGCCGAACGTCAGAAAACCTGCGCGCTGGTTCTCGAACTGCAGGTCAACGAGACCCGTGCCGTCGATCGACGAGTCATTGACAGACGACCACCCGGCTTCAAGGCCGAAATAATAGCCGTGACGTTCCGGCCCCCAACTTGAAAGCGAACCCGCGAGCGCCCCTGCTGCCCCCGCTGAGAAAGCGGCGACTGCAACCGACGCCGCCAAAAGCTTCTTCAACCCCATTGCACCCTCTCTTATTTTCGTACCCCAACAACCACGCCCAGCGAATGGCGTTTTTTCACCAATAGCACGTGGACTTACCCCGCGAGCTTCATGAAATAGTACAAGAGGCCTTCGCAACGGGCACATGAAAACGGACCGTTAACTATGTGCTTGAGCCGTATCTGGGCGCGTTGTGGTCTGCCTGCAACACAACTTGAGGCAGATTTGGCGCGCTGTTTTTCGTCATTCTGCAATGGACCTTGGTGCGTCCGACCGGCAACTTCAGAGCGAATTACCGTGCCTGATCGCCTGCAAAAGAGGTCGCGCCCCTTGCAACGCCGTGAACCGAGCCCGTGAGCGAACCCTCCGCACCGAACGCCTTCATCAAGGACATCCAAAAGTTGCTCGGCACGGGGCAGGTGGCACGCGCGCTCGAATTGCTGCGCGCCCGCGAGCCGGGCAACGCCGATCCCGAGATCCCGATGCACATTGCGCTTGCGCTGCGCATGCAGGGCGACCTCGCCGGCGCGATCGCGGCACTGGACGCCGCGCTCGCCCTCGAGCCCTATCATTTTCTGGCGCTGCTTTCGAAGGGCGGCGTCTTGGAAATGATGGGTCGCCACAAGCAGGCGGCGCGCGTCTATCGCAACGCGTTGAAGATCGCCCCGCCCGACGGCAATTTGGCGCCGAGCCTGAAGGCCGCGGTCGAACGCGCGCGCAAGGCGGTGGCCGCCAACAGCGAGTCCCTTGCCCGCCATCTTCGCGCGTCGACCGACGCTCTGCGTTCGCGATTCAAGGGCGAGAAGTTCGATCGTTTCGACGAAAGCCTCGACGTCCTCGCCGGGTTGAAGAGGCCTTACGTGCACGAGCCGCTTTTGCTGAATTTTACGAGACTTCCTGCGATCCCGTTCTTCGACCGCGAACACTTTCCTTGGCTCGCCGAGCTCGAAGCCGCGACCGCGACGATCCGCGCCGAGGCAGCTGAGCTGCTTCGCAAGGATTGGGAAAAATTCAACCCCTACATTCAATTTCCCGCCGGCGCGCCGGTGAACCAATGGGCGGCGCTCAATCATTCGCCGAGCTGGAACACGTTCCACCTCTGGCGCGACGGACAGCGTGTCGACGATGCCTGCACGCGCTCGCCGGGCACGACGGCCGTGCTCGAGAAATTGCCGCTCGCCCGTCAGCCCGGTTTCGCGCCGACCGCGATGTTCTCCGCACTCGCCGCCCGCACGACGATCCCGCCCCACACGGGCTCGACAAACACGCGGCTGATCGTGCATTTGCCGTTGATCTTGCCGGCGAACTGCCGCTTCCGCGTCGGCAACGACACGCGCGACTGGCGCATGGGTGAAGCGTGGGTCTTCGACGACACGATCGAACACGAAGCCTGGAACGACAGCGATGAAGTGCGCGTGATCTTGATCTTCGACGTTTGGAATCCGCTGCTGACCGAAGCCGAGCGCGCGCTCGTCACGGCGATGATGACGGCATTGAACGTCTACAACGCCGAGTGACGGTTGCAGCGCTTCGATCGCGCCTGTCGAAATCGCTCGCGTCACGCTTTCCGCCGCAGCTGGATGGTAAAAGTTGACGGGCCCCGACATCCCAGTGTCTTCTGGGACACATGCATGAGATTCAACGGGTCGGGCTTCCGGTGCGCGCAGCCCTTCACCCAACCGGCTTGTATTTCGCGCTCCGGCAAATCGGCGCGGAGGAACTTCAAGACGCCTTCATGCAGGAAACTATCGCGCGGATCTCTGCACCCGAGACGATCGTTCACATAAACAAGAACGACATCGGCAAAGCAGCCCCTGATACGGCGCCCGCAGGACTCATCTTTCACGTCGCGCGTTGCGGCTCGACGTTGATTTCGCAATTGCTCAAGAAACACGACAACGTCGTGGTCTATGCCGAGCCGCTGCCCGTCAACGAAATTCTGTCGCCGCCTCACAAATGGCCGCGTCTCGAACTGGTCGCCGCCCTTCGCTCTCTCGGCGCTGCCTTGGCCCGCCATGCGCGCAAGCCGTATGTCCTAAAATTCAGCAGCTGGAACACGCTATTCTGCGACGTCCTGACGGAGGCCTTTCCGAATTCGCCTTGGATTCTTAGCCTGCGCGATCCCATCGAAGTTGGCGTGTCGCTCTTGAGGGAGCCTCCCGGCTGGTTCCGAGCCTCTGCAGAGCCTTCCCGTCAGCTCTCCAAATTGGTGGATCCGGAAGGAATCTCGAAATCACCCGAAGAGTATGTCGCTCGCCTATATGGCGCGTTCTGCAAAGCGGCGGGACGTCTCGATGCGAAGCGAGGCAAACTTGTCCCATACGAGGCCCTCCCGGCAGCGGTGTGGGATACCGTGGCGCCGCACTTTTCGCTTTCGATCGACAGTCAACAGCGACATCGCATGGCGGAAGCTGCACGGACTTACTCCAAAGCGCCGGTCGGAAAGGCTGCGGAATTTGCGCCCGATATGGCGATGAAACAGGCAGCCGCATCAGCCGATCTTCGACAGGCGATCGATTCGTTTGCCCGGCCGGAACTGGAACGGCTCAAAAAACTTCACGCGGCATGAGCGCCCGGCTCGGCGCGCACAGCTTCTACCGCATTTCAGTTTCGACGATGACGCCGGCCTTGGCGAGCTGCTCCAAGACGCCGCGCAGCTCCGACCGGTCGACGCTGGATTGCCGGGCGGCCGCATCGTCCAGCGAGAACAAGCGCTGCTGCAAAATCCACTCGACGGTCGGATACGTCGCGCCCAGTGCGATCTCGCCCCCGTCGAAGACGACGGCGAACCCCTGATCGCGGCGAACGACCTGCGCTTTGCGCGCGACGGAATACCAGGACGGCGCCTTTTGTGCCGGCAATTCGTAGTCCGCTGACGCGCCGGCCAAGCCGCGCTGATGGTTCATCACATCGATTGCGAACGCAGGCGACGTGACCACGGCTTTTATCCGCTCCGCCAGCTTGGCGAGCCGTTCGCGAAGCTCCGCCCCAGCGCGCGCGTCCGGCAGATACGCACGGAATTCGCTCTCGCGCGTCACGGCACTCTCCAGAAGCTTGAACAGGCCAAGGCCCGTCGCCGGCGACACCCCGAACGTCACGTGAAGCGATGCCTGCGAGCCGGTCAACGCATCGTGGTACTGACCGCGCGGCAGATAGAGAATGTCACCGGGCTTCATGTGCGCTTCGAAGAGCAGGCGCCCGCGCGATGCGGTCAACCATTTCTCGACCTCATCCCCCGGCGGCAGCGGCGAAACCGGCGCATCCGCCCGCGCCTCGTACACGCGCCACATCTTTTCGCCTTCGGTCTGGACGGCGAAGACATCGTGCAGGTCATAGTGGGTTTGGAATGCTTGCACGCCCTTGAAGGAACAGTACACGTTTGCGAACACGCGCGCGGCGAACTGCTGCTCGAGCAAGCGGGCGACCGCGCCCACCTCCGGACAAACGCGGTGGATGTGGTTGGCGATCAGGCTTGCCCCTAGCCCCATCAGGGCCTTGACCTTGGCGGGATTGGCCGGCGCGCTCTGCCCGCGCGCGAGGTCGGCCGTGTCGCAGTAGTTCTCCCGCAGCGCCGCGCGGCTCTTGAAGTAGACCTTCAACGAGTCTTCGGTCCAGTACGGCGTGATCGCGAGCACCTCGTTGAGCCGCGTCCAACTCAAGATGTTCGGGCGGGCGGCGCCGTCGCGGCGAATGTGAAGCGGGCGGTTGCCGTAGTACTGCGCGCAAAATGTGCCCACATCGAAGGGCGCTATGAAATCTGCGAATTCCATCATGAAGTGACGCTAGCATCGACCATCTGTTGCTGTCGAGGAATCGAGCGTCGCGACCGGCTCACCTGTTGTGCGGTCGACTAGACTTACCAAAAGAAAGCGGCGGGCCGAAGCCCGCCGCCAAACAGTCTGCAAACTTCTCAGTCTTACATATCGACCGAGAGGCCCATGAACATCCACCGGCCGCGCGCTTCGTACGTCTGCGGGTAGGTGTTGCCGTTGCCCGTCGTGCCGACGTTGTCCGAAATCGGCGGGTCGTTGTCGAACACGTTGTTCACGCCCAAGCGGAGCCGCGAACTCAACGGCAACTGGATCGACGCGGCCAAGTCGATATAGTTCTCTGGCTTGAACTTGAAGTCGAGATCGGTCGGCGCGGCACCATCTATCGTGGCTTCACCATAGTAGCGCCATGTCACCGTCAGGTCGGTATCCCACGGGGTCTGCCACGTTGTCCGGAAGCGGTGGCGCCATTTCGGATTTGGCGTACCGCACAGTCCGGAATGGTGGCCCGCGCACTCATATGGCAATGCGCCGCTGGCCGCGCCCGGATCGGTGATCAGCTCGTCGAGCCACGTCCCGATCAATTCGAGATGCAAACCGCCCGCGCCGTCGAGGCCCAGGTTGTCGAGGTCGAACTTGTACTGCGCATTGACGTCGACGCCGGTCGTCTCGAGGCTACCGATATTGGTGTTCAAGTCCTCAACGCGGCCGGTCCCGAGCCACAGCTGACCGGTGCCGGGATTGCGCCGAATGCGCGCGCACGAACCCGCATCGCCGCCGAAGTAGCAGGCGTTGATCGTGTTGAGAGAGCCCGTCGTCGAGATTGTATCCTCGATGAAGATATTGAACCAGTCGACTGAAAGAATGAAATCCTTCAGGAACGTGGGCGTGAGGACGAAGCCCACCGTCTTCGTATTGCCGACCTCGGGCGATAGGTTGGGATTGCCGCCCTGCAGGAAGCTGTACTGACCTGCCGGGCTCGTCAAACCGCCGCCCGCCGCCTGTGCAGCCGTAACTTGCCACGCGGCCAAACCCTGGCATGCGGCAACCGAAGCCACGCCATCGGCTCCCGGATCGGTCGCGTCGCAAGGATCGTCGTTCATGTCGAACAGATTGAACCCTTGGGCGGAAAACAGCTCGATGACGTTCGCCGCTCTGACCGCCCGCTGTTTGCTTGCACGGAAGCGGATGTCCTCCGTGGGAGCCCAGTCGGCACCGATCTTCCAGGTGTCCGTTGTGATCCCGGTGTCGTAATCGGAGTAGCGATAGGCGAGGTCGATGGTGACTTGACGCGCGAACTCCTGACCCTCGAGCACAGGAATCTGCATCTCGCCGAAATACTCGGACACATCCGACTGCCCGGAAAGACCGATCGTCGGGCCGCCTTGGCCGGCGGCATTCCCGCTCGCAAAGTTGTCATCCGTCACCGACGCCAATGTATCTCGACGGAACTCGGTGCCAAGCACGGCCTGTACTGACGATTCGGCCCACGGGCTCTTAACGCCCCAGGTTCCCATGTCTATGTTGAGGGTGAATGTACCGATGCTTTGCGTAAGGCTCGCGCGCTGCAACAGCGGCACGTTCAAATAGGTAAGCGCCGCCTGCGTCACCCCCCCGAGTTGGAAGATATTCCACGGCACGCAGTTCGCATCGGTCCCGTTAAGCACTGACTGGCAGATCGGGTTTACGCCGGGCAGAGTCGGATCATCGACGACATTAAGCGCGTTGTTTAAATGCGTCACCGAGAGATCGTTCAA
>JBGOVA010000175.1:0-9700 GCA_041477875.1 Micropepsaceae bacterium
ATGTTGTCGCCGTTGTCTCCAAGCCACTGCCAAAGACCGACAAATGACATTGCGTTGCCCCCCGCACACCCAATGTTGTGACGCTGCGCAGCTCAAGTCCTGCGCGCGCTTTGTTTGATAGTACTCGCCGATCAATGACATTTGCGCTGGCGTGAAAGGTTTTGCTCTGTTGTTGCCGCAACAACGCAACTCACGCGCGTACCGGTCATCGGAAACGCCCAGAACAACCTACTGGGGAATCATCTGCCGCACGCGCGCCTCGCGCTTGTTTGCAGTATCGCCACCAGGCAGCGTTAGGCCGGGTGCGGCTGGCGCGTCTCGCGCCTGATCGTTTCGCGCATCGCGCCGAAGACGTTCGCCTCCTGCAGATTGCGTGCGCCGACGGTGGCATGGCTCAAATCCGCCCAGGCGAAATTCGCGTTCTTCATGCTGGCGCCCGACATGTTCGCATGCGCGAGCCTGGCGCGCGCGAACTGCGCGCCGTCGAGCGTGGCGCCGCGCAAATCGCAGTCCGTCAGATCGGCGCCGTTGACGAGCGCGCCCGTGAGATTGGCCTTGCGCAAATCCGCCCCGATGAGCTTGGCATCGCGCAAATCCGCCTTCGTCAGAATGCAGCCCTGCAAATCGGCGTAGCTCAGATCGATGCCGGTCAAGACCACGCGCTCGTCGCCGATGATATCGATCGGCCGCCCCCACAGCCGCGTCTTCGCGGTTTCCTTCACGAAGTTGATGCCGGCGAAATTCGGCCGGAAGGGTTCGTCGTGACGATGCTGGTTCCAATGCATCACGCCTTGGTCGAACAGCCAGCGATGCTGCTTCGACGACGACAGTTCGCTGTCGGGTGCGTGCGCATAGACGGTCTCGCCGCCGTCGGTCTCCGCCGCGGGCACGCCCTCGCCCGCCGCCGCTTTCTCGGGCGGTTTGCGCGACGGCCAACCAAAAAGAACACTGCGCCAATCCATGACGGGCGCGAGTGTATCACACGGATTCGGCGCCCTGCGTGGCCTTTATGCCGCTCAGTTCCACAACCCCGTTCCGACCTGCGACGATGACTTGCCTTCCCCGCCCGCCGTCGAACGCCACGACACGGTCCCGGTCTTGCCTTGGTATTGTCCGCTCACCCCCGTCAGCTGTCCGAAGTAGTCGCTGACCGTGTTCTTGTCGTCGACCACGCGGCACGACACGACGACGGTGAACTGACTGCCGTCGCTGTCGAGCGCGAGGCAAACGCCGCTGGCCGTGAACGTGCCGCCCGTGGGCGCCGGCCAAGTCGCGCATTGCGACTTCGACAAGACCTTGCGCGAAGAATACGTCGCCTCGATTTCGCCGTTCGAGAATTGCGCGACGATCGTCTTGCTGCCCGCGACCGGCGCGACGATGCGGTTTACGACATCGGTCCGCGCGGCGAAGGTGAACGACTCCGCTTTCGCCGCGCCCGCCATGATTGCAATCAACGCCACCGAAACAAAGAACACTCTCATGTGAGCGTCTCCTCTTTGTTCAGTCTGCGTCAATTCTACTCCCCGCCGCCGCGAGGAGAGAAGCGGCGAGGTGTGCGCGTGCGAAGGCCGCTATGCCGCCTCGGCGATCTTTTCCGGCATGCCTTGCGTCGTGACCTCGAATGCGTTGACCATCGACTGATAGGCGACCTTGAGGCCCGCGAGCGTCGCCTGCACGTCGCCCGCTTCCTCCGCGATCAGCGCCAGGCCGCGCCACGCAAAGCCCGACCACGCATGCGGCCAAGCGTTGCCGGCATCGGCCGCGGCCGCCGTCTTCGCCGCCTCGATCCCCGCAAGGAACGCTTCGAGCGCTTCCTTCACGTGGCCGAGCTTCAGCTGCTCGTACCCTTCGAGCACCTTGCCCGCGACCATGTCGGGCGGCGTGCCTTCGGCCTTGAGCAGCAGATCGCGCGCGCCGGTGGCGAAACCGTCCGGGCGCCAGCCCTTCGCCGCCAGCGTCATGCGCTCCATGAACACGTCGGCCGACAAATTCGCATGCAGCGCCGCGAGCGAAGCGGGCGGCGCCTCGTCGTTCCCGCTCAACGCCGCGCCCAACGTCATGAAAAAGCGGCGCTGTTCGACGAGCGGATCCTTGGGCGGCTCCGACGCCACGACCTCTGCGGCACGCGCGGGTGCCGCTTCGAGGACCTGCGGCCCCTCGGCATGCGCGCTCCCCGCCATGCGCGGGCCGGTATCGGCGACGACGACGATCGGCGACTTGCCGCTCGTGGCGCGGCGCATCGACGAGAACATCGCCTCGATCGCCAAGCCCAGCAAACCCAATCCAACGACTGCGGCGGCGATCAACATCGCCGGATCCATCTGAAGTTCACTCATTTGCGAAGAGCCCCAATCCCCAATCTTGCTTCGACTTGATCCCCGCCGACCAGCACGCGAGCCGCAAGAACAGCCGACCCAAACGGCTGATCGTCATTCGCAAACAAGCGATGAAATCTTGCTCTGCTGCACGTTCGCACCGGACATCCGGCGCTCAGGAAAACCAAGCCTGAGAACACAACCGCGATCAAGGCGAAAGGCCCCGACCGGCTTAAGAACGCGCGTCGACGATGCAGGGTGATTACACCATCGGAAAGTCGCACATGCCCAGCAGCGCCAACGCTAAGTTGAAACGATGCGGATCGCAATGCATTTCCTTCATCATGACTAAGCGACAAATGTGGACGACGCGCGCGCTCGACGTTTTTTTCTGCCGCGACCGATCTTCCTTCTACCGCGGGATGAAAAGCACGCTCGGGTCTTCACCGTCGGCGTGTCTGAAGCACCGGACGAGATCGTAGAATACGTCAGGCAAGTTCGTCGACACGTTGAGGCCCAAGCCTTTCGCGACGTTCGCGGTGATGGGAAATCCGTGCGTCCACTTGCCGCTGATCATCTCGTCGGCGATCGCGCACGAGCCGTCGTGGGAATACGTTCCCTGCAAGAGATCGCACGCGCTCGCCCGCCCCTCCGCCATGATCTTGCGCGCCTCTTCGGCCAGGATCAGGAACTCGTCGCTGATCGCCTCGATCGGCTTCACGTTCAGAAGCTGCAGGATCGAGGGCGCGGGCCAACCGTAGAGCTGCGTGTCGATCGGCCCGAGCGTCGCGTGCGCACCCATCACGATCTGATCGGCGGCCAGCGAAATGCGCGAGCCCGCCGACATCGCATAATAAGGAACGAACACGGTCTTGCGCGCTTTGTGGCTCTTGATCGCGCGCGCGATCTGGCGCCCGGTGAACGAGTTGCCGCCTTGCGTGTGCAAGACGATGTCGAGCGGCTTTGCCGCATCGCTGGCCACGATCGCGGAGAGCACGTCTTCGAGGTCGTCGAAATTGAACGCCTCGTTCTCCATGTTCTCGCCGTGGATGACGCAGATCACGCGCGAGCCGCGCTCCTGCTCGATGCGCCGGATCAAGCCCTTCGCGCGGTCGACCGAAGCTTCCGGCAGGTGCCCGCCCTCGCGCGCGAACAGCACCGCCTTCGCCGACGACAAAATGCCCGTCGTCGGAAGCTTGGCGAACTCCGTGACGTGGGCGATGTTGCTGTCATAGACGCCGATCGCGGGTGCATTGCGCGCCCGGTCATGGAAGGTCGTTGCCGGCTTCGCCTGGCGCGCCCGGTCGCGACTGGTCTTGTCGAGAAACGTCACGCTCGTCTCGTGCGCGCCGCCGCGCCGGCACGAGCGGATGAGATCGTAGACCTCGTTCGGCATCGCCACGCTGACGTTGAGCCCCAGCTCCTTCGCCGCCACCGCCGTGATCGCCCGGTCGCGCGACCACTTGCCCGAGACGAGATCGTCGGCGAGCCGGCACACC
Source organism: Micropepsaceae bacterium (assembly GCA_041477875.1). GTDB lineage: Bacteria > Pseudomonadota > Alphaproteobacteria > Micropepsales > Micropepsaceae > SZUA-430. Next base: position 3,815 of record JBGOVA010000175.1, read on the forward strand.
CCGTCGTGATCGTGCTTGCTGTGCATCAACTCGCACGTCACGCGCTTGGCTTCGTTCAGCATTTTCTGCGCGATGTCGGCGCAGATCACGGTCTCGTCCTCGACCTTCGCGATGGGCTTGTCTTTGATGGCCTTGAGCACGGAAGAGGCCGGCCCCGCTCCCGCGAACGGATCGACCGGCGAGAGTGCTGCATGCGCGCTCATCACGATTTCGTCCGCCGCGAACGCCATGAACGTCGTCGAGCCCAGCGCGAAATAGGGCACGAACACGGTCGTCTTCGCCGGGTGCGCCTTGATCGCGCGCGCGATCTGCTGGCCCACGCGAATGTGTCCGCCCGGCGAATGCACGACGATGTCGAGCGGCTTGTCCCGCGGCGCCTTGCGGATGGCGGTCAGCGCATCCTCGAGATCGGCGACGTCGAGGAAACTGCGCTCCATATTCTCGCGGTGGATGATCGCGATGACGCGCGAGCCGCGCTTGGCCTCGAGCCGCGCGATGATCTCGCGCGTCGAGGCGGGAACCGCGGGCGCCGGGAGCTGCGCCTCATCCCCTTGCGCCCACACACTGCGTTTGGGCTTTGGGGCTGGCTCTTCGGAAGCGAAATCTCGCGGGGAAAGTTCTTGCGCTGCTGGTCCGCGCGCATGCGCGAAGAACGCCTGGTCCGCTGAAAGTTTCGCCGGCCGCTTCTTGACCGCCGAGCGCCGCGCGAAGGCGAGCAGCATGAGCGCCGCGAAGAAACACGCCCCCGCAATCGCATAGCGCGCCGGGATCGGCGCGGCGATCACCATAGCCTGCGTCCAAAGCCGCTCCGCGACCTCGGCGATCAGAGAAAGAACGGCCCAAACGTCCAAACGAGAAACCCCAAGTCTCAAGGCCCCGCGACGCCCCATCGCGACGGACCAAGACGGTGAAGACTAAACAAGCCCCCCACCCCCGCGAGAAGTCACCGGCGCGACACAAGCCCCATCAATCGCCGAATGTTGCAAACGCATCAACCACTTGCCCGCGCATTCCTCAACCAAGGGCTGCAGTGAAAAAAGATGTAATCCGATCCATCACGCCATCACATTGGCGGATTTGAGCCGTTTCTGCCATCACGCTGCCATCACATGTGACATCACTTGGCATCGCGGCGCCGCCTCCATAAATCGCGAGAGCGCCCGTAAACGACGCACGCCACGCACCCGTCGCGCACAAGGCCGCCACCGCCGCCAAACCTACCAACGATGTCAACTGAGCAGCCGGCAAAGAGGCCGGGATTTATCGTTAGAATATAGCGTAATAGCTCGAAAAACTCAATCCCTCGCGCATCGCAATTATTATGTCCCCGTTATTGTGGCGCGAAGCGACCGACCCACCGTCCGCCGCAAAAGGCTCCAACCCATTGACGCTGGCGCAGCAGAACGCGCGGTGAACTCGTCGAAGGCGCCCGACGCGCCCAGTCTCGTCTTCACCGGCCGTTGCCGGTCTTTGCTTCCATCGGTGAAGGCTGGAAGTCGCACTCCCCTCGCACGTGCATTCGATCTCGCGAGCCACGCGACATCGTCGTCTGGGCCGACAAAGCTCCGGCAAGTTTTGTGAACCACCGCCCCTCCCCCTATGATCGGAAATTCAGGGACAGCATACTCATCACAGCAATTTTTGCTGGTCATCGGCGGTTTGTATCATGTCGCTGCATTCGAATTCCGCCCTGCCTCACGTCGCTTTCACCCGCGCAACCCCGATCATCGCCTCGCGCGTGACGACTGAGGCCAGCTGCTCCTCGCTCCACCCTTCCGTGCCCGCGGGCCGCATCGGAAGCGCCATGAACCGCGACTCGCCGCTCGTATCCCAGACGCGGATCGCGGTGGTGTCAGGCAGGTCGAGGCCCATTTCCTTGAGCAGCACGCGCGACTCGCGCACGACGCGGGCGCGATAGGCGGGGCTCTTGTACCAGTCGGGCGGCGCGCCGAGCAGCGACCACGCGGTGCACGAACACTGCGTGCAGACGATGACGTTGTGAACCTCGGGCGTGTTTTCGACGATGACGACGTTCTTTTCGTTCGCCATGTCGATGCCGAGTTCGGCGCATGCCGCCATGCCGTTCTTGAGCAGCCGCGCGCGATAGTCGGGATCGACCCAGGCGCGAGCGACGACCTTGGCGCCGCTTTTCGGGCTCAAGTCGTTCTCGGCGCGCGCGATCGCGGCGTCGACGAAACCGTCCGGAATGTGGCCGCGTTCGCGCAGCGCGTCTTCCAACGCGCGCACGCGATTCTCGATGGGGCTCGGCGGCGTGGGGTGGCGAGGGTTCGTCATGATGCAGCGTCCAGATAGCTTTCCCAAAGGTCGATGACCACGGATTCGCGCGCGTCGCCCGCGTTGGGCCAGAGTTCGGCCGCCGCGAACTCGACGAGATAAGTCGGTTCCTTGTGCGCGGCCCTGGCGTGGCCGGCAAGATCGGGAAACTCGAATTGCGGCGCGCATTGCACGATGTGCCCGGTCTTGCCGCGCACGTAACGCGGCACCCGCGTGTGGCCGGTGGGGTGAATGTCGCGCACGGTCACACGATCGCCTGCAGCAAAGCGCGGCTGGTTCGTGACCTTCACTTCGCAGGCGTTGGCATAAACAGGCGGACGCGCCAGCGGAAAGGCACCGCCGGCGCGGCGTTCGAGATCCTCGCGCGCGACTACGCCCTTCTCGACCATCAGCGTCGCAATCGCCGTGAACCAGCGTTCGTAGTAGGAGACGGCGAGATAGTGCGCCGGCTCCATGCGCTCGACCGCGTGGCGGTATTCGTGGACGTTGTAGGCCTTCAACACGCGAAGCCCGACGCCGTTCAGCGCGAAGGCGCGCGCCTCCCAGCGTTCGTGGAAGACGGGCTCGTTGCGCTCGACCTCGACCGCGCCGAAACCGGCCATGCCACCCAGATCGTGAATGCCGTCCATGTGCGCCTCGGACTCCCTCTCTCAGTTCCGCGATGCCGTGCCGATGTCGCGCCTGGCCGCGATGATCGTGATGGCAAAGCCCGCGATCACGTCGATCAGCGTCATGGTCGTCAGCATGAAGAACGGCGAGTTCGTGAAACTCGCGTTGGTGATGAAGAGCACGATGCAAACGAGGGCGATGATCATGGAAAGGCCGTGATTGATGATCTCGCGCGCCTCGGTGTTCACGGCCTTGACGATCTCGACGAACAGGATCAGCAAGCTGGCGAACACGACGAGATCGCCGTACGACACCGCCCACCGCGCGCCGGAAATCATGTCGAACGTGAACAGCATGTCGCTCGTCCACGCGCCGCCCGGCGAACTGACCGCGGCAAGCATGAACACCACGAGCGGCAAAGCCAACAGCGGCGCGATGCGTAGCGTCGAAAGCATGGCGTAAAATCTCCCCCGGCCGACAGTCATAGACCTGATCGGCGGGGCGCGGAAGCCGCGATTACGCGAGGTCGCGGGTCGCGAAGGCAAGCTTCATCGCGTGCTCGCGCACGTCGCGGGGCCATTTGACGATGAGCGTCGCGAACCGCGCGCGGTCGTCGGCAAAAAGCGCGCGCGTCGCCTCTTCGAAGCCCGCCCGGTCGCCTGCCATCGCCGACATGAAGTGATAGGCCGCCTCTTGCGCCGCGCGTGCGCGCGCACGCCCGTCGTTCGCGCGCCGCGCCGCGTCGACGAGCTTGCGCAGCGTGACGGACGCCCCGCCCGGCTGCGCGCCGAGCCATTCCCAATGGCGCGGCAGAAGCGTCACCTCGCGCGCGACGACGCCGAGCTTCGGCCGCCCCGGCCCGCGCGGCTCGCCCTCGCGCGGCGACGGCGCGCCACGCCGCAAGCGGGCGATCACGTCCTCGTTCGTGCCGCGAATGTCGATGTCGAACGTGCGCCCCGTCGTATCGTCGAACAGGAAAACGGGCCCGCTTCCGCTCTTCTCCAGCGCCTTCTTGAAAGCGGGCGCGACCTCGCCGAGCGGTCCCGACGCGATCCGGCGCACGCCGTCGAACACGCTGCAAGGTTTCAGGAGAACGTCGTCCATGGGCTGGGTTTTACCCGGGTCAAATGCGAGCTGTCAATATCACCCGGGTAAAAATTTGCATGCGGGTCGGCGCGCGCGGCGCGGCTAAAGTCGGCTCCGAATTCGCACGCCCCAAAGGACCGACCATGATCAAAACCAGCGACCTCGAATACCAAATCGACGGCAAGAAATTCATGGGCTTCCTCGCCGACGGATCGAAGGGCAAGCGCGTGCCGGGCATCCTCGTCGCGCACGAAGGCGGCGGCATGACGAACCACCCGAAGGAGCGCGCGAAGATGCTGGCCGAGCTCGGCTACGTCGCCTTCGCGATGGACACGTTCGGCGAACGCCCCTCGAGCATGGAGCAGGCCATGGGGTTCGTGCGCGGCCTCATGGGCGACCTTCCGACCTTGCGCAAGCGCGCCGTGACCGCGCTCGACATCGTCAAGGCGCAAGCCAACGTCGACCCGAAACGCATCGCCGGCATCGGCTTCTGCTTCGGCGGCACGACGGTCTTGGAACTCGCGCGCGGCGGCGCGCCCGTCGCCGGCGTCGTCGGCTTCCATTCGGGCCTTGCGACGACGGCGCCGCAAGACGCCAAGAACATCAAGGCCAAGGTCCTCGTCTGCATCGGCGTCGCCGATCCCATCATCAACGCCGACCAACGCGAAGCCTTCGTCAAGGAAATGGAGGCGGGCAAGGTCGACTGGCGCATGGAACTCTACGGCGGCGTCGGCCACAGCTTCACCAACCGCGAAGTCGACGCACTGAAACTCCCCGGCTTCGCCTACGACGAAAAAACCGACAAGCGCTCGTGGCGCACGATGCGCGACTTTTTCGACGAGGTGTTGGGGCCGCTGTAGGCCGGGAGGCAGCGATGGAAACGCCGCGCGTGAACTTCATCCAAATCACGCCGTTCACGCACGTCACGAACCTGGAGAAGGCGCTCGCCTTCTTCACCGACATCGGACCGGTGAACCAAAGCTGCGGCCAGCGGGAACTCCTCGTGTTGGCGCCCGACGGCAACCTCATAGCGTTCGGCCAAGCCATCAAGAAGCGCAATTCGGCGCGCACATGCCCTCGGGCGAGCTGACGCCTGTCACCGATTGCCAGCGTCTAAACGAACGTCAATCGCCGACGCGTAGCGCGCCGATATTCTTCTGGAAAGCCTTCGCGTCGCACGACTCCGCAGCCGCGCAATAGTTCATCAAAGTGTCCGCACCTAGAACGCCGGGCGTGTCGTTGATACCGTTCTGCTGCTGAAACGTCGTGATCGCCCCCTTGGCCTCTGTCGACAGCCCATCGATTGTAAACGGGGCGTGTTTTGGATCGGTCGTGAGATCCGGATCATAGATTTTTCCAAGCAGCGCGTGCTCGACAAATCGAGAATATTTCGCGGCGGCTTTCGTATCCCCAGTGTCTTTCGAGTACCTAGCCAACAGGGCGCCGTACGTAATCAGGCCCTGAAGGTCTCCTTTGGCCTTCGCGGCTTCGAAGCTGGCCAACATGCTGTCTCTCGTTGACTGTTGCCAGGTCTGCAATTCGATCTGCACGCGCGCGCGATCGCAGTCCTCAATCGCCGACGGCGTATACGGCTCGGCGCCGGGTAACGCTTGAACCTGATCGCCGTCTCCACAATCGGTGAACGCCACCCCGCTGTCATCCGTAGGCTGGGATCGAGCATCGCTGCGGGCGGCCTGCTGATTCGTCCTAAGGACAACCATGTTTTTGACCGGTTGCCGCTGACCATTGTCGTCAAATCGATAGACAAAGACTTTTGTCGGCGACGCAGGCTTGTTCTCCGCGCCGGATGCGCTGGCGGGAAGCAACGCCAACATCACGAACGACGCGATCGTGACTCGCTTCATTGACCTGTCCTCCACCTGAAAAAAGCGCCGG
>JBGOVA010000215.1:0-6937 GCA_041477875.1 Micropepsaceae bacterium
GCCGGCATTGTGCGCGACGTTTGCGGCTGTCGGCACGGCCATGGCCTCGCCGTGGATACTCCTTGCGCTGGCGGGCACCGCGTTCTTGGGCGCCGTACTGCCGTTTCATCCGTTCGATCTGATCTACAATTACGGCATCAGGTTTTTGGTGCGAAAGCGGCCGCTGCCGCCCAACGGCGCGCCGCGCCGGTTCGCATGCGGGATTGCCGCTGTTTGGCTGATCGCAACCGCCGTCCTCTTCTCGGGCGGCGAAACGGCGGCGGGCTATGTGTTGGGTGTCCTGTTTGTAGCGGTTGCGGGGCTCGTCAGCACGACCGACATCTGCATCCCGTCGATCATCTTCAACTTCTTCGCCCGCCTCGTCGGGGCCGCGCCCGCGACGCGATGAGCCGGCGGACATAGTCGCCGTTTCGATCATTCACCCCACCCTCAAGGAATCCCGTCATGACCACACAATCCCCCGCGCCCGACTTCACCGCAATCAAACAGCGCCAGCAGGCCACGTGGGCCGCCGGCGACTATGCCGTCGTCGGCACAACGCTGCAGCTTGTCGGCGAGCGTCTCTGCGATGCCATCGATATCCGTGCCGGGGAGCGCGTCCTTGACGTTGCTGCAGGTAACGGCAACGCTTCACTCGCGGCGGCGCGCCAGTTCGCCGATGTGACGTCGACGGACTATGTCGGCGCCCTGCTGGAACGCGCCCGCGAGCGCGCCAAGGCCGAGCGCCTGAACATCGCCTTCCAGGAGGCCGATGCCGAGGCGCTGCCATTCGCGGAAGCGAGCTTCGACGCCGTGCTCTCCACATTCGGCGTCATGTTCACGCCCAACCAGGAGAAATCGGCCGCGGAGCTCGCGCGCGTCTGCCGGAAGGGCGGCCGCATCGGGCTCGCCAACTGGACGCCGGACGGTTTCATCGGCCAGCTGTTTCGCACCATTGGCAAGCACGTGCCGCCCGCGCCGGGCGTCAGGTCGCCGGCCCTCTGGGGTACGGATGCCCGCCTTGCCGAACTCTTTCCCCGCCACGACGTGAAGACGACAAAGCAGATCTTCAACTTCCGCTACAAGTCGGCTGACCACTGGCTCAATATCTTCAAAACCTACTATGGCCCCACGAACCGCGCATTCGCCGCGCTCGACGCCGGCGGACAGAGCGCACTGCAGTCGGACCTTGTCGACCTGCTCGCCCGCATGAACCGCGGCGGCAAGGAGACGCTGATCGTGCCCAGCGAATATCTCGAAGTCGTCGTGACGAAGCGCTGATCGGGATTCCCCCCCCGACATTCATCCAACGCAATGCGGCCTGGGGATGGTGGCGCGTTTGTAGATTTCCATGTGCCGCCAAGGCGGTCCAAGAATTTTGAAACGGAGGATACACTCATGAAATATGCACTCGTCGCCGCACTCGCCATGGGCCTGACCGCATGCGCGTCGGCACAGTCTGCGAGTTCGCCTCCTCCCGAAGAAGCGGATCAAGGTCAAATGATGGGCGACCGCATGGGGGGCCAGGCCATGATGGGAATGGCTCGCCACACGGAAGGCGTCCTCGCCTTTCTCAAGACCGAACTCAAGATTACTGCGGCGCAGACAGGCGCTTGGGACGCCTTCGCGGTCGCCTATCGCGACTTCGCGGCATCGATGCCGCATATGCCGATGCAGAGCTCCGGTATGAAGGGCTCCGGCATGATGGGCTCCGGTATGATGGGCTCCGACATGATGGGCGGAGACGGGCACGCGAGTTCGTTTGCGGAGCGGATGGAGATGCATATGGCAATGATGCAATCCCGGCTCGAGGCGCTGCGGAAGTTCAACACGGCGTTGAAACCGCTCTACGCGTCGCTGACAAAGCAGCAGAGAAAGACGGCCGACCAAATTCTTCCGATGTTCATGAAAATGGGTCACATGATGTAGCCTGCGCCGCGATCGCCCCGGGTGCCTCTCGGCGCCAGCGCTGGCGGCATACCGCGGGCAGGTGCAAAGGCGGGGTACTCGGCCCGGCCGACCCTCTCCGGAATCAAATCCGGCAGGGGTGGCATTGTCGCAGGCGTCAAAGGCGTGACCACGGCAACTGGCCGCGCACCTCCGCCATTGCTATCTCTACCCCATGAGCATCCGCCCTTATCGCGACATCGCCCGCCGCAGGAGCCGCAAGATCCGCGTGGGCGGCGTGGAGGTCGGCGGCGATGCGCCGATCACCGTGCAGTCGATGACGAACACGCTCACGACCGACATCCAGGCGACGATCCGCCAGGTGAAGGCGCTGGAGGCGGCGGGCGCCGACATCGTGCGCATCTCGTGCCCCGACGAGGAATCGACCGCGGCGCTGAAATCGATCGTGCGCGCGGTCGCGGTGCCCATCGTCGCCGACATCCACTTCCACTACAAACGCGCGATCGAGGCGGCAAAGGCGGGCGCCGCGTGTCTGCGCATCAATCCCGGCAACATCGGCTCGTCCGCACGCGTGCGCGAGGTCGTCCAGGCGGGGCGGCCGAAGTGGTGGAATAGAGCGCAAGCCGCGTCTGGTCGCTGATCGGCGGCAGTGCTGCACTGCCGCTAACGCGCGGGAACGACGCGGAAGTCGTCGACGTAGACAACACTGTCGGCCTTCGACCACACGCCGATCTTGCCGGAAACGGGCGCGGGCAGCGTGTGGGTCAGATAGAGCTCTCCGTCCAGATAACTCTTCACCGTAACCCCGACGATCGCGACTTTCAGCTCGTGCCATTGATGGCCTGGCGTGGGCGTGTCGCGGACCCATTCGACGGAGCTGCGTTTGCCGTGCTCGAACTTCCAGAGAACAAGATTGTTTTCGAGCGCGTTGGCACGCACCGTCAGATAATCCCCGTTGGGTTTCAGGTTGAAGAGAATGCCGATCCCCTGATCGACGCGCCCGTCGATCGCCTTGAAGCGCAGCGTGATCTCGCCTGCGCGGAAGTCGTCAACGCCGGCGGCAACCGCATATGGGTAATACGCAAAAGCTCGAACGCTATCGAGAAACTCGGCGTAGCGGTCGCCGTAGAGACTGCGCGCGCGCTCCGCGATGCCGGTCGCCGCTTGGCCTTCGCTCCACGCCCGGCCGTCGACGACGAGGACGCGGTTGTCGCCGTCGGTTCCGATCACCCAATTGCCGACGACCGGCACGAACGTTTGCGGTTGACCGCCCACGGTCTCGGCCGAGAAGTCGAAGATGGTGACGCCCGCCGGGTCGGCGGCTGGCGGCGCAGCGACGGATGCCTCGGCAACCTGGCCGCTGATCGACGCCGGAAGATATTCCGGATGCGCGGGTACGGGAGCTGTTGCAAACCAGACCTGCCAGACGACGATACCGGCGAGCGCGAGGCCGGCGACGGATGCCAATGCGATCATGGGAAATCTCCTTCCGCTCATGGATGTGTCCTCGATCGAGTGAATCGCCGATGCCCGCCGCGTGCGAGCGCCCAGCCGGCAACAATGAGAAGCGGCACCAGCAGGTAAAACCACAACGCGGCGGACTTCGCGTCGGCGACAAGCGGATAACCGGGATAGCCTTCGATCCCGCCCGGCGCGGGCGGCTTGAGCCCGGCAAGACCGTAGATCAGGGGAAGAACTTCCTCCTCGCTCGTCGAGCGGCTCTTCGCTTCCCGGCCGTCATAGCGATAGGTGATTTCGCCGTAGTCGTCCGGCGTCGAGGCGAAGAGGCCCGAGCGGCTGCCCCCTTCCATGACAACGGTGACCTTGGGCAGCGTGCGGCGCAGCTTGCCGAGTAAGGTTCTCTCGTAGTCGAAGAAGCGCGGGTCTTCCGGCGCTAGTCTGACGATGATCGTCAGTTCCTTATCGACGCTTGCGAGGGCCGCTCTGTCTTCCGGCGGGAATGAGTTGCGTTGGTCCTCGCTCGCGTCGACGTAGAAATGAAGATTTCCCGCCGTCAAGCAGATGACGACCGCGACGGCCGCTATGAAGCCGGTCGCTGCAAGCTTGGCTGACGCGCGCACGCCGGTCGGAAGCCAGACGGCGGCTATGGCGACGAGCGCGCCCACTGCAACGAATGCCACCAACGTGGCGCTTGCCGAAAAGATGCCCCGCTCGAAACCGCGCAAGAACGATGTGAGCGAAAGGCCGGATAGCGACGCGAGAATGCCGCCGTCGCCGCTCGCCGCGAAGTCCAGAACCCAAGAACCGAGTGTGACCGCGAGCGTGGCGATCGCAGCCGTGGCGCTGCTCTCGGTGATCGCCGCGGCGACAAAGGCGACCCCGGCAACGATAGCGGCATAGAAGAAATGCCCGAGGAGCAAATTCGAAAGCTCGATGCCGTTTACGTGACCGCCGAGCGTGAACCAGAGGACGAGTGCGCTTAGGGGCACCGCGAGCATCGCAAGCCACGCTGCGCCGAGTGCCGCCAGTTTCGCGCCCAACAGACTCGCCGTGCTGTAGGGCAGTTGCAGCAGGAGCTTGTGACCGCCCGTCTGTCTTTCGCCGCCGACGAGACGAATGGCGACAAACGGAAACAGGAACGTCGTGGCAAGATAGAGCGCACCGAACGTCGGCACCAGAATGCCGTCGAGGGGCGAAAGATGGCGCGCCACTTCGGGAAACTGCGCGGCGGGACGGCTCGCCTCGGCGTAGAGCGCTGCGGCTTCAATGAAGCTGTAGCCGACGAGCAGCGACAGGATGAGGAGCAGAACCCAGAACGCGCGCCCCGCCGCCACTTCGCGCAGCTCCTTGACAAGAAGCGGACCCAAGGGCGCGTAGCGCGCGACCGCGGTCTCAGGTGAGCGCAAGGAACACCTCCTCAAGACCGCCCTCCGAAATTCCGGCCCTCGCCTTGAGTTCGCCGAGGGTGCCCACACCGCGAACGCTGCCGCTTGAAAGCAAAACGAAACGGTCGGCGACGCGTTCGGCGTCCGCAAGCTGGTGGATCGAAAGGAGAATCGTGCGTCCGTTGTCGGCAGTCTCGCGAAGCAGCGCCATTACGTCGCGTGTCTGGCGAAGATCGAAGCCGTCGAACGGCTCGTCCATCAGCAACAACGGATGCGGCGCGATCAAGCCAATGGCGAGGAGAAGGCGCCGGCGGTAGCCCTTCGACAACGTCGAGACCCGCTGGCGCAGCACAGGCGCGAGCGCCAAAGCGCTCGCGGTTTTATCGACGTCAGCCCCGCGTCGGCCAAACACATCCGCGAAAAAGTGCATGACGTCTTCGGTCGGGTGCTCGCCGTAAGGCGTGATCCCATCGGGCACGTAAAACATCACGTCCTTGCGGCGTCCGGGCGGCAGCGCGCGGCTCTGCCACTTGACGGACCCGCTGTCGGCCGGCAACAGGCCGCAAAGGAGTTCGAGCAGCGTGGTCTTCCCCGAGCCGTTCGGACCGATCAGGCCCAAGATCTCGCCTTGCCTGATATCAAAGCTGACGCGATCGAGCGCGAAGGTCCCGCCGAAGCGGCGCGAAAGTCCGTCGATCGCAATCATTCTTTTTTCGCGTTAACCTTGTCGAGTACCGTGCGCAGCCCCTTCGCCAGTTTCTGGGCGTCGCTGTTGGCCCAGAAATGCATGAAAAACATGTGCGGATCGTCGCCGACCATATGGCTGTGGAGCGCGGTTATCTCGATGCCGTTCTCGTTGAAGGCATGTAGTACCGGGCTGACTTCCTGCGGCAGAAGCACGAAATCGCCCGCGATCGCCGCCTTGCCCTTTCCCGTCGGCTGGAAGTTGATCACGATGGCCATGCCCATCGAGGGAGGAACTTCCATCCCGTCCTCGCGTGTAACGTCGGCGCGCGGGATGCTGAACTGATAGACGCCACCGTTGGCCTTACCGTGATGCCCTAACGCCGTGTCGAGTGCGGCGGTATCGAGATCGATTGCGGTCGCGACGGGCGTTGCCGCCGGTGCCGCTATCGGCGTCTTGCTCAAAGCCAGAGCCGCGTGCAGCGTTGCCGCCAATTCGACGGGATCACCGCGCCCACCAATGTGCATGTAGCAGACACCGGGCACGCTGCGAAGGAGGTGATTGTGCAGGGCAGTGGCGTCGATGCCGCCTTTAAGCAGTCGCGACATCACCAGCGGGACTTCCTCACCCGTCAACACGAGATCGCCCATCACCGCGGCTTGATCGCCCATGGGCGCAAACGCGACCCATGAACCCAATGCCAGCGTCGGCTTGATCGACACACCGTCGACCTTCACGCGCAAGTCGGTGCGCGGGAACCCGACTTTATAGACCCCGCCGGGCTGAACGTTGCCCGTTCGTCCAAGCGCCGTGCCGACTTTTGTCCAATCGGCATCGGCGGCGTTCGCCGTCGCCGCGACGCCGAGCGTAAGCGCTGTCAAGACCGTGCAAACAAGGCGCGTCATGTGAATTCTCCTGGTGGGGATCAGTGTCATGGGCGGGATACTCTGGCCGGACAGGGAAAATTCTACATCGACGGCGCAAGTATGCGTTGTCGCACGTCGATTGGACGCTTGGCGCAGCGAGGGCCTTCTGTAGACTGACGAGCGCATGCCTCACCCTGTCCCGCAAACCGCAGGTTAGGGCAGCGCTTGGACGGAAAGCCGTCTTGGAATGCCGGGCGCCTGCCGTGCCCGACCCCTCTAGCGAACATCGCCCGAAGGGCCGAGTCAAGATTTTACAGGGCAAATCCGCCATCTGGCTTGGACCAGCCCGGGTTGCTATCTCTACCCCCATGAGCATCCGCCCTTATCGCGACATCGCCCGCCGCAGGAGCCGCAAGATCCGCGTGGGCGGCGTGGAGGTCGGCGGCGACGCGCCGATCACCGTGCAGTCGATGACGAACACGCTCACGACCGACATCCAGGCGACCATCCGCCAGGTGAAGGCGCTGGAGGCGTCGGGCGCCGACATCGTGCGCATCTCGTGCCCCGACGAGGAATCGACCGCGGCGCTGAAATCGATCGTGCGCGCGGTCGCGGTGCCCATCGTCGCCGACATCCACTTCCACTACAAACGC
>JBGOVA010000108.1:0-15945 GCA_041477875.1 Micropepsaceae bacterium
CAATCGCGGCAAGTGACGCGATTGCCCGACCAATTGTGAAAATACTCGTGCGCAACCACGGCTTCGATCAAATCGTAGTCCGTATCGGTCGCCGTGTCGGGCCGCGCCAGGATCAGCTTGTCGTTGAAGATGTTGAGGCCCTTGTTCTCCATCGCTCCGAAATTGAACGCGCTGACCGCAACGATATTGAACACGTCGAGATCGTATTCGCGCCCGAACGTATCCTCGTCCCATTTCATCGAGCGCTTGAGCGCGCCCATCGCGAAGTCGACCTTGTCCTCGTTCCCGTGCGTCACATAGATGCCGAGCTTCACCCGCCGTCCCGATGTCGTGACGAAATGATCCTCGACATGCGCGAGATCGCCCGCGACCAGCGCAAACAGGTAGGACGGTTTCGGAAACGGATCGTCCCATTCCGCCATATGCCGCCCGCCGGGCAGCGTGACGTACCCCGACGGATTGCCGTTCGACAGCAGCACAGGAAACCGTGCGCGATCCGCGACGATGCACACGCGGTAGGTCGACATGTTGTCGGGACGATCCAGCGAATAAGTGATCCGCCGAAAACCTTCCGCCTCGCACTGCGTGCAGAACATCCCGTCCGACATATAGAGTCCGGAAAGCGCCGTGTTCGCCTCAGGATTGATCTCGACCGCCGTGTCCAGCCGGAAACGCGTCGCTGGCGGAGTCTTGACGATCAGTTTGTCGGCGCTGACCTCATAGGCGTCTTTCGCGAGCGGCCGGCCGTCCAGTTTGACGTCGATGAGCTTCAAATGCTCGCCGTCCAGGACCAGCGGCCCGCCGCCGTCGCCCCGACGCTCCACGTGCAGCGCCGCATAGACGCGCGTCGCCGTCCCCTCGAGATGGAATTCAAGCTCCGTTCGGGTCACGCGATAGGACGCGGGCTTGTAATCTTCGCGGCGAATGGCAACGGGCTGTTCGGTTTTCATCGCAGAGAGCTTTCATGGAACGTTCGGCACAAGAGAGGGCCGGGTTTTAGGCGATCACGCCGCGAAAGACGAGAGCGCCCCGCCGGGCGGCTGGCGCCAAGAAAAAAGGCGGGCTCTCACCCGCCTGAAATTACTGCACTGGGTTGTCTTGGGTAGTCTAGTCAGTCAGTCCGGACCCGGCTTAGATGCGCCGGATCCGGGTTTGCATGCGAACATGCCTCGTTTGCGGTGGGGCGGCCGTCGAACGCGCCTCGCCCCTCCGCGTAGCTCCATCAGAACCTGGTTGTGGCCGAGAACGTGTACGAGCGCCCAACCAGATCGTAGACCCCAACAGCTGCCGCCTGCGGACCGACCGGGAACGGAGGCTCGGTGTTGAACACGTTGTTCACGATGACCTGGGCCCTGATGTTGTCGGTGATCTCATAGCCGATGGTCACGTTGTGGATGGCGTAGTCGTCCACGAACCGGATGTCCTGCGTCTCATCCGTGTTTTGGTAGTTGAACTGTTGTTCCGACTGATACTGGGTCTGCCACAGAGCGCTGAAATTGCCGAGCGAGTAGAGCAAGTTCAAAGTGAACGAGTGCTCGGGCAGGCCGATCTCCGTGTTGTTGGGGTTGTTGTCCAAGCTGCGGATGCCGGAGATCGAGGTCTCCACGTTGTCGTAGTATTGATAAGACACGGCAACGTCGAGTTCTCCAATATCGCTCTGGATAGGGTGGTTGAGCCATTCGGCCGTATGATTGAGGCCGATTTTCCAATTCAACGAAGCCGTGATGCCGTCGTAGAGCAGATAGCCCGCGTTGATGAAGCCCGCGTTGAAAGCATTCTGCAGGAGCACTTGACCGTCGGGTCCGCGACCGAATCCGGCACCGCCGCCGAACACGAAGTTCTGCGGGCATGCCGACAGGTTGCTGGCGTCGTAGCACTGCTGCATGAGCGCAAGCAGGTTGAGATTCGAGATCGCCCCGGTCACGTCGATCTTCGTGTAGTCGACGGCCAAATTGAAGTCGTCGAGGAACCAATCAGGCTGAAGGACGAACCCGTAGCTGAAGGCCGTCGACGTCTCCGGAATGAGTTCCGGGTTTCCGCCCGTTTGTCCGCGGACCGTCGCCAAGCGAACGTTGGAGATGAACCCGGCCAGCGGTGTCGTGTACCCGCGCGCGGTGAACTCGGCCTGGCAGTTCGCCCGCCGCGTCGCTGGATTGGGCCCCGAGTCGATGAGCGTTGAATCGCAAGGATCGGCCGCGGTGGCGAAAGTGGTCGATGCCGGCAAGAACAACTCGGTCAGCGAGGGCGCGCGGAGCGAGTTCGTGTAGTTGCCGCGGAACTTCAGCCAATCAAATGGGCGGTAGGTCAGTGCCCAAGTCCCCGCGTCGGCATTTCCGGACCTGTCATTGTCCATGACGCGGAAATTTCCTTCGAGCGTCAACTCACGCATGAACCGCGTTTGGAGGTCCCCGCCGAAAATCGGCAACAGAAATTCGGCCAAGTACTCTTGCGACGTAAAACGGCCCTTTGTTTGGACGATCGGTGCGGAGCGACCAAGGCCTTCCCGCAGGATCTTGTCCGGTTCGAACACGGACCTTTCCTGTCGCCAGGCGGCCCCGGTTGCGAAGGTCAGCGTCCCTGCCGGCAATTGGTACAGATCGGCAGTCACCGTGAATTCGCCGAGGTATTGATCGTTGCGGTTCTCGGACTTCCCGTCGCTGCGGATAAACTTCTGCGCCTCGGGCGAAGAGAGATTCGCCCCAAGTAGGTTGAGCGGCCGGCACGCGTCAATCACCGACTGGGGAACGACTTGTGGAACGGCCGATACCGCCGGATCGAACCAAGTGACGGTGCCCGGCGCCAGCGTCTGCGCGCGGCAAACGATCTGGCCCGCCGCATTCCTTACCGCGTCCATTGCCAGCGCAAATTCGCGCCGGAAAATTGTCGTGGACGTACTTTCGCCGACCGAACGGCCGTACACGAGTCCGAGGTCGTATGTGAACAAGCGATCCCCGAGTGCCGTGAAATCGCCCTTCGCTCCGGCGACAAAACGATATGTCTGGCCGTCGGCGAGCGACTTGGTGTCGTCGTTGATATCCGTGTTCGCTCTTTGAAGATTGAACGACGTGATGCCGTTGGCGGCGAGCGTTGCCTGCGCCTGCGCGCTCAGGAACGGATTTGTATTGTTGATGACGACCGGGCCGCTGACGGCCGCAGGTGCTACGTATGCGCCTGTCGGAAATTGCGATTGTTGGGCGCCGCCGAACAAGTTGTTCTGGAAGCTCGGCTGATTGACGACTTCTACGCCGGTTATCTTGTGGTAGAAGCCCTCAAAGAACACATTCATCCATTCGTTGACGTCGTAGTTCGCCAAAGTCGTCACGATCGTCCGGTCGATGTCGGAGTTGAGGCTGGTCAGAGGCGTAAGATCAAGACCATCGCCCCCTGAGGCAACCGTGTTGAGGAGCGGGAAGTCCGCTTCGATGCGACCGATATTGAACGGCACCAGGTCGCCATTCGGCGCGAACTGCAGCGGCACGACGACTTGTGTAATTGGCCGCGCCACGGTCCCCAGCGCTGTTTCCGCCGGCGTTGCCGGCCGGGTGAAGAAGCCCGCGCCGGGATTGATGGCCAGCAAGGGGTTTATTCCCGGCCGATCTCTCAGCAGCTGCCGGTCTTGCGCTCTCAACAACGTGCCGATTCCGGCGCCGAGGGCGGCGTTGGTTATCAAGCCGCCGGCGTCGGTAAGCGCAGGCAGGCGGCGGCTGAACATGTTGATGTTGTTCGGGATTCCGTCTGAACCCGTGACGCTCAACGGGTTCGGCGCGAAAAACGGAAAATCGCGCACGAGCTCAAATGGGCTATCGGAATAACGAAAGCCGTCGTCTTGTGAGTGCTCGAAGCCGATCGTGAGATTGCCCGCTTTGTCGTCGAGATTCCAACCTGCGACACCGCGGTAGCGATAGGACCCTCCGGCGCCGACGTCGTTCATGCGGTAGAATCCGTCGAACTGATAGCCGTCGAAATCATCCTTCAGAATGACGTTGACGACACCGCCGATCGCGTCGGCGCCGTAGGACGGCGCGCCGCCGACCGAGACGATGTCGATCCGCTCGATGAGCGCGGTCGGGATGGCGTTCAGATCGACTTGCAGGCCGGGATTGGCCTGGCCGAACAAGGTCGCCTGGTTTCCGCCGACAAAGCGGCGGCCGTTCAGAAGCGTGAGCGTGCGGTTGGATCCGAGCCCGAAGAGAGCGACGAATTGCGATCCCGCACCGAACCCTGCCTGCGCTCCAGCCGGCGAAGCGCCGACGTTTGTGCTGCGGTTCTCAAGCAGCGCATCCAAGACGTTCAGGTTTTGCCGACGCTCCAGCGTCGCGGCGTCAATTGACGATGTTGGAAGGGATGAATCATAGGTGGGTCGCTTGATACGCGATCCGGTGACCGTCACCTTTTCCACCGGGCCGCTGGTTGCACTCGTTTGTGTTTGATCTTGCGCAAACGACGAGCCAGAGCCCGCTGCAAACATTGCGACCGCGCTCGCGGTCGCCAAAAATGTGCGACGCACATTCGTCATTTTAGAAGTCCCCCACCAAATCGCCGCCGCTGCGGCTTGCCCCTGGAACTGGACCGCGAACGTCACCCCAATGACGGAACCGCGATCGATGCGCTGCCTGCTCTATCGCCTCGCTTGCTATTCGCGCATCCGAATTTGCAGCGAGATGTTGAATCCTATTTCTGACTCAATCTGTGCGCGTTGCTATCTGCAATTTGAAGTGTGTGAAGTTTTGTGAAAGCCGAGTCGCGATCAAATCACAGGCCAGTTGTTTCCAGGTGGCGCGATCCAGTTTCGTCATCGATCGGCGCGTCGTTTCGATCGTGCAATCGACCAAAGGCGTTGCATCGCTTGCGGCACGGATGCATTCGCTGCAGCTCGCCGACCTGGAGCGACGATCGCCGTCCAACGCGTCTCATCACGCACGCGTGAGGCGGGTGTGATATTCGCCGGATTCTGGATCGATTGCGCCGAAGAAACTGGACTGGTCGTCGATTGAACTGGCTGTGCGCGCTCAGAGACCGAGTGCCTCCTGCGGGATGCTCTCGGCTAGGAACCGGACGAACGCGCTTATCTTTGGCGACGAGGCGCCGTGCTTCGAGAACGCGATTTGCGTTCGCGTGGGTGGCGACTCGAAATCCTCCAGAAGAACCTCGAGCCGCTTCTCGCGCACGTGGTCGCGGATCTGGAAGGAAGGAATGCGCGCGATCCCCGATCCGGCGAGCGCGGCGTTGAGTACTGCGTCCCCGTCGTCGCAAACAAGACGCCCTTGAACAGGCAGGGCAATGTCGCGCCCGCGGCGTTGGAATTGCCAAGCCGTCGTGCGCTCCGGCGCGGATTCCAGGATGCAGTCATGCTGCGCAAGGTCCTCGGGCCGCCGGGGCATTCCCGACCGTCGCACGTAGGGTGGCGCCGCGCACAACACTTGGCGGAACGCGCCGAGGTCGCGCGTCTCGAGGTCGCGCTGCGGTCCCGCGGGCCCCAGTTGAACGGCCGCATCGATGTCGCCCGCCGCCGCCGCATTGGCGACCAAAGACAAATTCACCCTGATCCTCGGATAGAGGCCCAGGAACTCGGGCATCAACGGCGCCACGAACTTGCGCCCGAACACGTTGGGAGCGGCGACGCGCAAAAGGCCCGACGGCGCGGTGCGGATGCCATCGAGCGCCAGTTCGGCCTCCTCGACGTCCGACAGGATGCGTTTTGCCCGGTCGTAATAGCCTTGGCCGTACTCGGTCAGATTCAAGCTCCGGGTGGTGCGATGCATGAGAAGCGTGCCGAGGCGCTCTTCGAAGGCGGCAATGCGCCGGCTGACGGCGGGGACCGAGACGCCGATCCGTCGCGCCGCGGCTGAGAACGATCCGGCGTCGACGATCGCAACGAACGTCCGCATGGCATCCAGTCGATCGATCGTCATTGTTGCGTCACCGGCAAATGATCATGTCGCATTGTGCGAATTGATCATCAGCACACGGTGCTTTCCAAGATCCAGATTCGACTCGCCGACCGTGCCACCGGCCAGTTACGCAGCCGTAATACTCCGGCGATCCAGATATTCGGGTGGGCGAGCGATCCAGTTTGGATCGGACGGCCGTTTCGGAATCCGCATTAGGGTTGATGAATCTGTCAGCCGAAGAGCGCTTACTCACGACCTGTCGTTGTGTATTCGATCACGCCCTTTTGAATATCCGCGCGTCCAGGAGTGGTAGCGTGGTTATCGGGTTGACTGGGGAGCTGAGGTCTTGGCGCGTGCTGCACTTGGCATTATTAGCCTGGCGCGTAACGACGCTGACCTTGCGCTTGCCGAACGCCTTTTCGACAACCTGCGCAACCGAATTCTTGAAGGCCTCTGGCGCCACGGCGAGAAACTTCCGGGCACGCGCGTGATTGCGCGCGACGCGGGCGTCTCGCGTTGGACGGCGGTCGTCGCGATCGACATGTTGATCGCGGAAGGCTTGGTCGAAGCGCGCAAACGGTCGGGCACGTATGTCGCCTGGCGTGGCGCCGGCCGGCGTGAGGATGCGTCCGGCGGCACGGCGGCGGAGGCGTTGAAGCCGAACGTGCCCTTCGCGCTCTCAGTGCCGGCGCTCGACCTTTTTCCGATGCACGTGTGGCGCCGCCTCCAAGCGCGCAGATGGCGCCAGATGCCGACCGCCGCGCTCGAAGACGGCCACAAGGAAGGTTGGCCCGCGCTCAGGCAGGCGATCGCGGAATACGCGACGACGGTTCGCAACATTCAATGCACGGCCGATCAGGTGATCGTCGTGCCAAGCGTGGAAGCGGCCGGCCGGTTGGTGGCCCAGGTGCTCTGCAGGCCCGGAAACTTGGCCTGGATCGAAGATCCCAGCACGCCGAACACGCGCGCTGTCGTGCAGAGCGCCCAACTCGTGCCGATCTGCGTTGGCGTCGACGGCGAAGGGCTCGACGTGGAGGACGGTTGCAGGTTGGCGCCGCTCGCATCTCTCGCGGTGGTCACGCCTTCGGTTCATTTTCCTCTCGGATTGCGCATGTCGGATGCGCGCAGGCGCCGTCTGCTCGAATGGGCGGCGTCGGCCGGTTCGTGGATTTTCGAGATCGATCACACGTGCGAGTTTCCATTCGGCTCTCCGTCGTCGCGGCCCTTGGCGTCGATGCCCGGCGCCAAGCGCGTGGTCTACTTCGACACGTTCGGAAAAATGCTGTTCCCGTCTCTGCGCGTCGCCTATTTGGTCGTGCCGCGCGACACGGTCCCGCGCTTTCAGGATGCGGTATTGAGCTACGACCGCCCACCGAGCGTTCCCAACCAGATCATTCTTGCGGACTTCCTGATGTCGGGCCAGTTCGCGAAGCACCTGCGGCGCTGCCGAGAAGCCTACACCGAGCGGCGCGAAACCCTACTGCGGTCGCTCAGGGCACAATGCGCTGACATCCTGTCCGTCGACGCTGAACAGCATGGACTATTCGTGTGCGCCCACCTTCCGCGAGGGGTCGACGACGTGACACTCGCGCGAAAGCTGCAAGAAGCTGGTGTTGTCGCCGAGCCGCTGAGCGCGTCCTATGTGCGCTCGACCGAGGATAGCGGTCTGCTTCTCGGGTTTGCTGGTTACAGGCCCGAACTCATGCGCGACAGCGCCACCAAGCTTGCCGAGGCCCTGAGGTCGGCCCTCTCGGTTCGCAATCGGGCGGTCGCCGGCTGAGAGTGTCGCTTCTTTCCAAGCCGCACGATCCAGTTTGCTCTATCGATTTCGATCCAGTTGCTGGTGTGCGCGTTTCGTGCTCGATCCGACCGGCGCTGACGCCGCGCGCATACTCGGGATCACGCGCTTTTGAACCCCGCTGCCAACCCTGGTGGTAACGTCGACGCGGGATCGGATGGGGAGATCGGGGTTTTGGTGCGTCCTGCGCTTGGCATCGTAAGCCTTACGCGTAAGAACCCGGATCTGGCTCTGGCGGAGCTGCTTTTTGAGAGTCTTCGCAACCGTATCCTCGACGGCGTATGGCGGCACGGCGAAAAGTTGCCCGGCACGCGCGTGATCGCGCGCGACGCCGGCGTCTCTCGTTGGACGGCCGTCATCGCGGTCGACATGCTGATTGCCGAAGGCCTGGTCGAAGCGCGAAAGCGCTCCGGCACGTATGTCTCGTGGTCCGGCGCCGGCTCCGATTTCAAGCCGGACATCGCGGCCGGCGACTTGACCGAGCCGTCGGCGCCTCACATTCCCTTCGCCGTCGGCGTGCCCGGGCTCGATCTCTTCCCGATGCCGGTTTGGCGCCGGCTGCAGGCGCGGCGATGGAAGGAGATGCCGCTTGATGCGCTCCAGACGGGTCACAGTGCAGGGTGGCGCGAGCTGCGTGCGGCGATCGCCACGCATGTCGCGGCAACGCGCGGGCTCAAATGCGCAGCCACGCAGGTCTTCGTCACGACCAGCGCGCACGCGGCGATCGTTCTTGCCGGCGAAGTGCTGTGCCGTCCGGGCTGCGTCGTATGGATGGAAGAGCCCGGATATTTTCGCACCCGCGCGGCCCTTCAGGCAGCACGGCTGGCCCCCGTCCCCGTGGCCGTCGATCGCGAAGGGCTCAGCATAGAAGACGGACGCCGGCAGGCACCGAAGGCGGCGCTCGCCGTCGTGACGCCGGCCTTCCAGTTTCCGACCGGCGTTCGCCTGTCGGACGCTCGCAAGCGAAGCCTTCTGGAGTGGTCGGCCGCCGTCGGCTCGTTCATCATCGAAGACGATTACGCCGGCGAGTTCGCATACGGACGCACCGCATCTCCGCCGCTCGCGGCCATGCCGAACGCCGCGCGCGTCGTCTATATGAACACGTTCAGCACGACGGTCTTTCCCTCTCTACGTCTGTCCTATCTTATCGTGCCGCAAGTAATCTCGGACCGTTTCGCCGAAGCGCTGCGTCGTTCGGAACGCTACGCAACCGTTCCAAATCAAATCGTCCTCGCCGATTTTCTCGAATCCGGGCAGTTCGCCAAACATCTGCGCCGTTGCAGAGAAGCCTATACCGAGCGCCGCGCCGCCCTCATCGACGCGCTAAGGGAAGAATGCGGCGACAGGCTGTCGATCGATCGCAACGCCGGCGGGCTCCATTTGTGCGCCAAGTTCGCGCGCAAGACCGACGACGCGGCGGTGGCGGCTGCCGCGCGCGAGGCAGGCATCATCGTCGAGCCGTTGAGTGAATTCTACGCCGCCGCCCCCGCCGAGACCGGGTTGCTGCTCGGATATGCGGGCTTCCGCCCTGAGGCACTGCGTGACGCCGCAAGGCGCCTTGCCGCTGTGCTCGATGCGCAACTGAAAGCGGCTAGCCGCGCGGCCGGGTGAACCGTGGCCTCAACGGAACGTGGCGTTGAGATCAACGGGCGCTCCGCTCCAAACGACGCCTCCAAACGTGCCGTGTTCGGCGATCTCTTTCGCGGCCTTGGTGAAGCCGTTCCAGGCCGCGCGCGCCAGCGCCGCGCCGACGCTGATGCGCCGCACTCCCAAGTCGGCCGCCTCCGCAAGCGTGATCCAGTTGCCGGCGACGAGAAGGTTCACCGGCTTGGGCGCGACCGCTTTCACGACCGCGACGATGTCGTCCTTCGTGCGGATCCCCGGCGCGTAGAGACAATCGGCACCCGCCGCCGCGTAAGCTTCGAGCCGCCTGATCGTTTCCTTGATGTCGGGCCGCCCGGCGAAGAAGCCTTCGGACCGACCAGTCAGAAGGACGCCCGACCCCGATTTGTCGATGGCCTGGCGCGCCGCCTTGATGCGTTCGACGGCAAGCGCGAAGTCGAACAGCGGATTGCGCGCGTCGCCGGTCGAATCCTCGATCGAAAGCCCGGCGACGCCGGTTGCAACCGCGCGCGCGACGTTCGCCGCAACGCCTGCAGGCTCATGCGCGAAGCCGCCTTCGAAATCCGCGTTGACGGGGACGGAGACCGCGCCTGCGATCTCCTTCAGATGCGCCACGACCTGATCGACCCTCACGCCGTTGTCGGGATGCCCGGACGACCATGCAAAGCCCGCGCTCGTCGTGGCCAGCGCTTTGAACCCGAGCTTCTCGAGATAGATGGCGCTGCCCCGGTCCCACGGATTGGGAATGATGAAACAGCCGCTCTCGTGCAGGCGGCGGAATTCGGCGGCTTTGCTGCTTGGCATTGCTGTGACCTCGAGTAGGGAAAGGGTGAGCCTAGCGTTGGGGGAAATCGCTCCGCCTCCCGAAAAGCAATGTCAACACCGAATCCTAGAAGCTCACGCCACTCCGCGCGGCGTGTGGGCTTTCCAACGGCCGCTTGCAATCGTCATTCGCCACGGCGTCGTGGCGCGCGAGGAACGTTATCTCGAACGCAAATTCGGCGACGCCTATCTGGCCTACAAGGCCCGCGTGCCGCGCCGGCTGTAGTTACTGCGGCACGTCTTGATCGATATAGCGCAGGATCGCCGACGCCTCGTGGGCCAGCGTCGCGATGTCGTCGGGCACGTTCTCTGGCTCGATCTTGGTCTTCTCGACCAGGACCATCAGAAGCGCTGCCATCTTCGGCGCATTCACGATCATGCGCGCCTGGTGTTCGACCTTCTCCGGATAGAGATCGTATTCGGCGCCCGGAACGCGCCAACCGCCCCAATCTGTATCGCCCGTCATCACTTGCGGATGCGTGCCGGGATAGGGGTGGTGCGCGCACTCTTCCGGCGATTTCCATTTGTTCCGCGCCCGGACCATGCGCCATTGTTCGGCGTTGCCGGTGATCTTGCTCGGCGCGACGACTTCGCTCTGCAGTTCTTCCGCCGCAAACTCGCGCCCCAAGCCGACGTCGTAGAAAATGCGCAGCGGCTCATCGAGGCCCTTGGCCCATTGCGGCATGACCTTTTCGATCAGCGCCCACGTGCCCACGGTCTTCACGTAGACGCGTTGGTTCTTGTGGAATTGTGCTTTGGCCATGGCGCGCGCCCCCTGGGTGCATGAAGCAACCCGTTTGTCGCAGTTTGCCGGGGGTCCAATTAAAGTGCGGTTAAACTTTTATTCGCCGGGCGCCATAGTCTTGCGGCCCGACCCGCGAATTCGCCCCCAAACGCGTCCCATTCCGGCATAGGCGTCCGCCATCAAGGTATACGCGACGGGAACGATGAGGAGCGTCAGGAAGGTCGACGACAGAATACCGCCGATGATCAGCACGCCCATCGCATTGCGGACTTCGGCACCTTGGCTCGTCGATATCGCAACCGGGATCATGCCGAAGACGGTGGCAAGCTGAGTCATGAGGACGGGCCGCATGCGGCGCGGGCCGGCCTCTTCGATCGCCGCTCGCGCGCTCAACCCCCGCTTCTCGCGCGCGACGTTGGCATAGTCGACGAGCAGGATGCCGTTCTTCATCACGAGACCCATCAACGCCACGAGCCCGATCTGCACGAACATCGTCAGCGTCAGGCCCGTGAAGTAGACCGCGGCGAACGCGCCAAAGAAGGAGAGGGGGGCCGTCAGCATGATGATCGCGGGCTGCGAGAAGCTGTTGAACTGGCTCGCCAGGATCATATAGAGCGCGACCAGCGCCAGGATGAAGGCAAAGCCGATGGCCGCCGCCGACTCTTTCATGCGCTCCGCCTGACCGACATACTCGCCGCCGTAACCCGCCGGCATCGCGACGTCGTTCAGGATCTGCTGCATCCGCGCCGTCGCCGTGCCGAGCGCGACGCCGGGCGGCGTGTTGCCGAAGATCGTGACCGTACGCGCGCGATTGCGCCGGTCGATCTGCGACGGCCCTTCGGCCATCTTGAATTCGGCGATGCCCGCAAGCTCGACCATCTGCCCGCTTTGTCCGCGCACCTGGATCAGCGTCAGCTTCGACGGATCGTTGCGCTGCGCCTCTTCCAGCCGCACGCGCACGTCGTAACGATCGCCGAATTCCTCGAACGTCCCGGCATCGACGCCGCCGACGAGCGCGCGCACTGTCGTCGCCAGCGGCCGCACCGCAACCCCTTGATCGGCGGCGCGCGACCGGTCGACATGAATTTGAACCTCGGGCTTGCCCGCTTCATACGACGTGCGGGCATCCGCGAACGTTGCTTTGTCTGCGCGCATGCGTGCCACGATCTCGTCGGCCTTCTGCCGCAGCACGTCGAGCGACGGCCCTTGCAGCGAATAACTGATCGCCGCGTTGAAGCTCGAGTTGCCGCCGATCCACGGCACTTCGGTCGCTTCGACCGTCGTCGCGTCGGGCGCGGCCTTCGCCATCGCCGCGCGCGCCGTCTGCATGATGTGGAATTGGTCGATCGGCCGTTCGTGCTTCGGCGTCAGCCCGACATAGAGGTTGAGCCGATTGATGCGCCCTTGCGCGCCCGACCCGATGGTGACGAACACCGTACGCACATAGTTCATCTCGCGCAGAGCTCTACTGACGGCATCGCCCGTGATCTTCGCCTTCTCGATGCCCGTCCCGAACGGAAGATCGATCGTGGCCAAGAATTCCGAGCGGTCGGACTTCGCCTGAAAGTCGAACGGGATTCGCCCGGCCAGGATGAAGCCCGCGAACACCGTCGCGCCGCCGATCAGAACGACGCGGCCGCGATGCGACAACGCCCAGCGTAGAACGCGGCGATAGACCTCTTCAGTGCCGTGATGGAACGCCTCGAACCGCCGCGAGACCGGACCGAGACGAAGCTTGGTCAAAAACTTTGCGCACAGCGCAGGCGTCAGCGTCAGCGAAACGAGCAGCGACACCAGCACCGAAAAGACGATCGCAAGCCCGTACTGATAGAAAAACCGCCCGACGATGCCCTCCATGAACGCGATCGGCACGAACACCGCGACGACCGACCACGTGCCCGCCATCACGGCGACCGCAACTTCCGACGTACCCTCCGACGCCGCCTGGTTGGGCGGCAGCCCGGCTTCGAGCTTGCGGTGCACGCTCTCGAGCACGACGATCGCGTCGTCGACCAGCAATCCGACGGCGACCGAAAACGCCATCAGCGTCAGCATGTTGAGCGTGAAGCCCGCCGTGTAGAAGGCAAAGAACGTCGCGATCAGCGACGTCGGCATCGCAATGGCGACGATGATCGTCGCGCGGAAATCGAGCAGGAACGCAGAGACGATCACGATCACCAGGAAAATGCCGATGAGGATGTCCTTGCCGACGTCGTTCACAGACTCCGAAATGAAGAGCGAGATGTCCTTCGCCGTCACCATCTTGACGCCGGGCGGCAGCACCGGCCGCAAGCGCTCGATCTCCGCCTTCACCGCGTTGGCGACCGCAAGCGTGTTCTGCCCCGACTGGCGCCGGATCTCGAGCGATACGCCGGGCTTGCCGTTGAGCGATGCATAGCTGCGCTCGTCTTCGGCCCCGTCTTCGACGCGCGCCACGTCGCTGAGACGCGTCGCCAACCCGCCGCTGCGAAACGCGATGGTGACGTCGTTGAAGCCTGCGACCGTCTTGATTTCACCCTTGGTCTTGACGCCGAACTCGGCCAGCGATCCGGGTGATTGTAGATTGCCGCCGGGGATGTCGGCGTTCTCGCGCCTCAGCGCATTGACGACGTCATCGGCCGTGACGTTGTAGGCACGCAGCCGCTCCGCATCGAGCCACACCCGCACCTGCCGCTTGCGCCCGCCCAGGATCGTCACCTGGCCGACGCCCGAAACGCGCTGCAGCCGCTCCTTCACGATCTTGTCGGCGATGTGCGTGAGGTCTTTGACCGGCAAGTCGCCCGAAAGCATGACCGAGAGAATCGGTTCGGCGTCCGGATCGACCTTCTGGATAACCGGCTGCTCGGCATCCAACGGCAAATCGCGAACCGCCAGATTGACCTTGTCGCGCACATCCTGCGCCTTGACGTCCGGATTCTCGTTCAACCCGAACTCGATCATCACCTGGCCGTTGCCCTCCGACGACGTCGAGGACAAGGACTTGATCCCCGAAATCGTATTGACCTGGGACTCGACGACATCGGTGACCTCGGTCTCGATCGCTTCGGGGCTTGCCCCTTCAAGCAGCGTGTTGACGACGACGTAGGGAAACTCGACGCGCGGAAACAGATCGACGCCGATCCGCAGGAACGAGATAATGCCGAGCGCAACCAGCGCCCCGATCACCATGACCGCAAGGACCGGCCGCCTGATCGAAAGATCTGAAATCCACATGGGGCGCTACTTGTTGGCCGTCGTGCGCACGGGCGCTGGGGGCGCCGCCGGCTTTTCGATCACAACCGCGATGCCTTCGCTGAGGCGCGCCAAGTTGGGCCCCGT
The DNA here is from genome assembly GCA_041477875.1 of Micropepsaceae bacterium. Lineage (GTDB taxonomy): Bacteria > Pseudomonadota > Alphaproteobacteria > Micropepsales > Micropepsaceae > SZUA-430. The sequence continues at coordinate 14,198 of JBGOVA010000108.1, forward strand.
CAGGAGCGCAGTCCCCTCGGGCACATTGCTCAAAATCTCGAACCGCTCGCCGTCGAGATCGCGCGTCGACAGTGCGATCTTCTTCGCGCGCCCCTTCTCTTCGATGAAGGCATAATGCGCCCCGTCGCCACCCAACACGGCCTTGCGGTCGACCGCGAGCACTTCGCGCGCGTCCGGCATCAGTTCGACGCTGCAGTAGAGTCCGGGAAGGATCTTGTGATCTTTGTTGGCGATCCCGATCCGCACCTCGACGCTGCGCGTTTGATTGTCGACGCGATGATTGATCACGGCGACCGTCGCATCGAAAGCCTTGTCGAACCCGTCGATACGCACCTTCGCCGGCATGTCGAGCTTGAGCTGCGAGACATAGACTTCGGGCACGTTCACGATCGCCGCCACGGTATCGATATCCATGATCTGCACGACGCCTGCAGCCCCGCCGGGCATGCCGCCGAAGCGCGTCGCCATGAAGCGGCCTTCATAGACGTCCTTGCGCGTGATCACGCCGTCGTAAGGCGCGCGCACGATAGTATCGGCTAGCTGCTGGCGCGCCTGCGCGAGGCGCGCCTCCCAAACGCCGACCGTCGCCGCGTTGACCGCCGCCGTCGTGCGCATCGCGTCCATGCGCGACGCGCTGACCCAGCCGCCCGCTTTGAGCGCGTCCTGTCGCTTGAGATCGGCCTGCGCATTAGTGTACTGCGCGCGCGCCAGCGCGACCTGGCGCTCCATCTCCTGCACTTGCAGGCGGATGTCGACGTCGCGCGTCTTGAACAGCTGCTGGCCCTTCTTGACCGTGTCGCCGACATTCACGTTCACCGCTTCGATGATGCCGTCGACGCTGGGCCCGATGTCGGTCACGCGCAGCGGCGTCACGTTGCCCGAACCCGTGATGTGCGAAGCGATCTTCGTGCGCTCGACTTTCGCGGTGCCGACCGTCAGCGCCTCGAGAGGCGGGGTCTGCGCCGCCTCATCGTGCGTCGCGGCATTTTCTTGCGGCTTCGACGCGGGTTGACCGCACGAAGCCACCGCGACGGCAAGCGCGAACGCAGACGCGAAATGGAAAGGGCGGCGCGGCATACGACCCCAAATTCAGCAGGCGAATTGACAACACGGCAAATTAGTATACTGGATTACAATATACGTCCATATCATTCGAGGCGCATGCCGCGTTGTCACAGGTGGCTTTGAGTCCAAGCAAAGTTAAGCCGCGCCCGCGCAAGGCCGCCGTGACAAATGGCGCGCGATCGGTTGACGAATTGCGTGGGGAGCTTGAAGTCGAGCGCACGCTCGGGTGGCTTTTCTTCGATATCCACCGCCTGCTCGCCAAAGCCTTCGAGACGCGCAGCAAAGAGCTTGGGCTCACGCGCTCGCAGTGGCGGATCCTCTGTGTGGTCGACCGCGTGCCCGGTGGCCAGACCCAGACTCAACTCGCCGACATGACGGAGATCGAGAAGGCGCCGCTCGGCAAAATTTTGGATCGGCTCGAAGACGGCGGATGGATTTCGCGCAAGGGCCATCCCTCCGACCGGCGCGCCCGCCTGGTTTACGCTACGTCAAAGATCGAGAAGTACATGCCCGAGCTTGCCGCAGCTGCGAAGGCAACATTTGCCCAAACCCTGCAGGGTATGCGACAGGGTGAGGTGAAGGATTTGATTGCGCAGCTGCAGAGGCTGAAACGCAATCTAGGCGGCGCTGACGAGTAGGCTGCGTGTGCCGCCCAAAGTTTCAACTTTGAGGGCAACATGAAC
>JBGOVA010000118.1:0-14556 GCA_041477875.1 Micropepsaceae bacterium
CTCTTGAAGGATCGGCGCAGTCGGAGCGGTAGTCTCTCCTCAAGGTCCTGCGGGCCGCTCCGAATGCGGGCCCATTCTCTCTACGAGGATGGGTCCGCGCTTTTTCGTGCAGGTGATGCGTCTCACCACTTCGACTTGCATTGCATTCGACGCTTGCACTGTGCTTCGCGAGTCAGGCATCCAACGCTCATGCGGGGCAGGGCAGTTCTCATTTGCGCGTTCCTTTTTTCGCCGACGTTCGTCGCCTCGGCGGCGCGCGCCGACGTTGTCACGCATATCCCGACAAACGACAAGGTCGTCGCCCTGACCTTCGACGCGTGCGAGGCGGGCGAGCGCGTCTCGTTCGACCGCGTCATTCTGGATTATCTGCTCGCGCGCCAGATTCCCTTCACCGTCTTCGCGTCCGGCAAGTTCGTCGAAGACAACGCCGAGGACGTGGCTGCGCTCGCCAAGCTCGATTTCGTTGAAATCGAAAACCACTCCTGGAATCACCCGAACACGATGAATCACTTTTCGGACGCGGCGGTCATCGAACAGGTCCGCCGCGCCGAAGAATCGATCGTGGCCGCGACCGGCCGCACGCCCCAGTTCTTCCGCTTCCCTGCCGGCAACTACAGCGAGAGCGGCCTCAAGGCGGTGGAAGAGCTCGGCTACAAGGTCCTGCATTGGCGCTGGGCCACGGGCGACCCGGACCCGCGGGAATCGGCCAACGCACTCTACGACCGGGTGGTGGCGAACGTCCGGCCGGGCGATATCCTGATCTTCCACATCAACGGCCGCGGCGTTCACACCGCAGAGGCTCTGCCCCGGATCGTCGACGAGCTGGAGACCCAGGGTTACCGCTTCACGCTCGTCTCCGACTACATCGGCCGCCCGCATCCCAAGGCGCTGCCGGTGCCGTTCGCCGCCACGACCATGCGCCAGAGGTTCGACGGCCTCCTGGCCCGCGCCCCGCTGCTGGCGATCCCCCAGGCCGTGGACTAGCAAAGTCGGGCACCTTGTTGTCGCGCGCCCTAACTCTACATTCTGGCGCAGGAAATTGCCGGCGAGGCCAGGGTCATGAGTTCAACGAGCAACGGCGGGTCGCGGCAAGTGCTGCGCGTCACCCGCGGCATGCCGACCGAAGACGGCGCAGGCGTGAAGCTCACCCGCCTGATCGGCTCGCCCGAAGTCCCCGACATCGACCCGATCCTGATGCTCGACACGTTCCGCTCCGACGACCCGAAATCCTACATCGCGGGCTTCCCGCCGCACCCCCACCGCGGCTTCGAGACCGTGTCCTACATGATCGCCGGCAGCCTCAAGCATAAGGACAACAAAGGCGGCGAGGGTCTCATCACCGACGGTGGCGTGCAGTGGATGACCGCCGGCCGCGGCGTCGTGCACTCGGAAATGCCCGCGCAAACGAACGGCACCATGTTCGGCTTCCAGCTCTGGCTGAACCTGCCCGCCGCCGAGAAAATGCGCACACCCTGGTACCGCGACATCGGCGCCGCCGAAATTCCGCTGGTCGAAGTATCACCGGGCGCGAAAGCAAAGGTCATCGCCGGCGCATGGAACACAACGAAAGGCCCCGGACCCGACCGTCCGACCGAACCCTTCATCGTCGATGTCGAACTCGCTGCGGGCGCAAACGCGTCGATCCCAGTTCCGCGCGGCCATTCGGCGTTCGCTTATGTCTTCGAAGGCGCCGCGAAGCTCGGGCCGCAGGGCACGGCGCGCGAACTCGCTCGCGGCGATCTCGGTGTGTTGTCCGACGGCGGCGACCTCAGCGGCACAGCGGGTGAGAAGGGTGCGCGCATTCTGATCGTGGCGGCCAAACCTCTGCGCGAGCCCGTTGCCAAGTACGGCCCCTTCGTCATGAACACGCAGGACGAGTTGCGCCAAGCCTTCAGCGATTTTCAGCGCGGGCTGTTCTGAGCTACCAGAACTTCCACCACGGCTTCTTCTTTGCCGCGGCCGTGGCCTTGGTCTTCCCCTTGGCCGGCGCGGATGTCTTTTCGGCGCTCACCGGCTTCCCCGTGAGCGAGATCGCGAACTTTTCCGGCAAATAGCCCACGACGGCGGCGACCCCGGTCATGTCCGAGAATTCGACATGCGCGAGATCTTTGCCCATATCCGCGTCCACGTGCGACAGCACCCGGCGCCATTGCTTGACGTCGTCGCCGTCCAGCGCGGCAACGAGTTCGCGCAGCTCCTGCTCTGAGCCCGGGAACGACGCGAATTGATCGAGGTCCGTCACGACGGCCTGAACATAAGGATGCGAAGAGGCCCCGAGCGCGTCCTCCAATCCCCGCAACTGCGGGCGCAAATAGTCGGGCAAAACCTTCATCAGCCGCTCTCGCCGGCGCTGCAGCGTCTTGAGCGCGGCATCACGGCGCCGGATCAGCGTGGGGCAGCGCGTGCTCGTGTCCGGGTCATAGGTGTCCGATTGCGGCGGTTCTTCGACAACCTGCACGTCCTTCGGCTCGAACAACGCCAGCCAGCCGAGCGGCACCCAATCGCAGGAATAGGCGATCTCGCTGTCGCCGCCGTCGTGATTGAAGATCGGTTTTTTGTCCGGCCGTCCAACGAGAAAGGAGTAGCTCGACATGCGCACACCTCAGCGCGACTCACTTGCCTATTCGCGCACGTCGTTCGCCCCTCCGCAACGCAACGCTGCGTTCCGATAGACAAAAAAGGCCGGGATTGCTCCCGGCCCCTGATCGTGAAACTTCAGACAACCCTACACCGAATAATACATCTGGAACTCGATCGGATGCGGCGTGTGCTCCATCGCGTACACTTCCTGCATCTTCAGTTCGATGTAGCTGTCGATGAAGTCGTCGCTGAAGACGTTGCCGCGCTTCAGGAAGGCGCGGTTCTTGTCGAGGTGCTCGAGCGCTTCGCGCAACGAACCGCAGACTTGCGGCACGTCCTTCAACTCTTCCGGCGGCAGCGAGTAGAGGTCCTTGTCCATCGGCTGGCCCGGATGGATCTTGTTCTGGATCCCGTCGAGCCCCGCCATCAACATCGCGGCATAGGCCAGATACGGATTCGAACCCGGATCGGGGAAGCGCACCTCGATGCGCTTGGCCTTCGGGCCGGCGCCGAACGGAATGCGGATCGACGCCGAACGGTTGCGCGACGAGTAAGCAAGCAGCACCGGCGCCTCGAAGCCCGGGATCAGCCGTTTGTAGGAATTCGTCAGCGAATTCGTCAGCGCGTTGATCGCCTTCGCGTGCTTGATGATGCCGCCGATGTAGTAGAGGCACATCTCCGACAGATCGGCATAACCCGAACCGGCGAACAGCGGCTGGCCGCCCTTCCAGATCGACTGGTGCACATGCATGCCCGAGCCGTTGTCGCCCTTGACCGGCTTCGGCATGAACGTCGCCGTTTTGCCGTAGGCCGCCGCGACCTGATGGACGACGTACTTGTAGATCTGCATGCGATCGGCGGTCTTCACCAGCGTCGAGTATTTGAATCCGAGCTCGTGCTGTGCTGGCGCGACCTCGTGGTGATGTTTTTCGGGCTCGATACCCATATCGCCCATGACCGAGAGCATCTCGGAGCGGATGTCTTGTGCGCTGTCGACCGGCGGCACCGGGAAGTATCCGCCCTTGATCGGCGGACGGTGGCCCATATTGCCCTGCTCGTACTCCGTGCCCGTGTTGTAGGGCCCTTCGGCGGAGTCGATCTCATAGCCGCATTTGTTCATCGACACGGTGTGGCGCACGTCGTCGAAGATGAAGAACTCGGCTTCCGGGCCGAACATCGCCGTGTCGCCGACGCCCGCCGACTTCATATAGTTTTCGGCCGCCTTCGCGATCGAGCGCGGGCACCGGCCATAGGGCTGATGCGTGGAAGGTTCGAGTACGTCGCAGAACAGGATCAGCGTCTTCTGCGCATAGAACGGATCGACGACCGCGCTTGCCGGATCCGGCAGCAGCGTCATGTCGGACTCGTTGATCGCCTTCCAGCCGGCGATCGACGATCCGTCGAACATCGTGCCTTGCTCGAACATGTCCTTGTCGACCAGCGACAGGTCGAACGTCACGTGCTGCCACTTGCCGCGCGGATCGGTGAAGCGCAGGTCAACGAACTTGATTTCTTCGTCCTTGATGCGCTTCAGGACGCTGTCTGCATTTGCCATGTCGTATCCTAGCCTTTCTTCTAAGCGTTAAATCGCATCCTGGCCGGTTTCGCCGGTGCGGATGCGGATGACTTCTTCGATCGAGGAAATGAAAATCTTGCCGTCGCCGATGCGCCCCGTGCGCGCGGCCTTTTGGATCGCATCGACCGCCCGCTCGACGTGATCGTCGGGCAGCACGATCTCGATCTTCACCTTGGGCAGAAAATCGACGACGTATTCCGCACCGCGATAGAGTTCCGTGTGACCCTTCTGCCGGCCGAACCCCTTGGCCTCGGTCACGGTAATGCCCTGGACGCCCACTTCTTGGAGGGCCTCTTTCACTTCGTCGAGTTTGAACGGCTTGATAATGGCTTCGATTTTTTTCATTGCCGGCTCCGCAGTGCGGCGCAACATAAAGCGGTGTTGCAATGCCCAAAAGCACGCCCAAGGTCACCGCTGCTACCCTGGAATTTTATCGGACCATAGCGCGCCGATTTTCGCCCGAACATCCATGATTCTGCCGCGTGGGTAGGCAGGTGTGCACAAACTGTGGGCAGCGTTTCGCCGCCTTGCGACCGCTTCCCCACTTTGCCAAGGTGCCCGCCCCACGAAAGGCCGCCTCAATGAAGTCGCTCAACCCAACCTTTGCGGGAACCGGAACGACGATTTTCACCGTGATGTCCGCGCTGGCGAACCAGCACGGCGCCGTGAATTTGGGCCAAGGCTTCCCCGACACGGATGGCCCGCTCGCCCTGCGCGAGCGCGCAGCACAAGCCCTGATTGAAGGCCCAAACCAATATCCGCCGATGATGGGCGTCGAGCAGCTGCGCCAAGCGCTGGCCGCGCACGCGAAACGCTTCTACGACCTGAATTACGATTGGCGCAGTGAAATCGTGGTGACCTCGGGCGGCACCGAGGCACTCACTGCCTCGATCATGGGCCTCGTGAAACCCGGCGATGAAGTCGTCCTGATCGAGCCCGCCTACGATTCCTACCGCCCGATCGTCGAAGCCGTCGGCGGCATCGCGCGCCCGATCCGCCTCCAAGCCCCTGGCTGGACGCTAACCGAAGGCGCGCTCGCCGGCGCGTTCTCCGACAAGACCAAAGCGATCATGCTGAACTCGCCGATGAATCCTGCGGGGAAAGTCTTCAGCCGCGGCGAACTCGAATTGCTCGCCAAGTTCCTGAAACGCTTCGATGCGATCGCGATCTGCGACGAAGTCTACGAGCATCTGACCTTCGATGGCTTGAGACACGCACCGCTCGCGACCTTCCCGGAAATGTTCGAACGCTCCGTGCGCGTCGGCTCGGCGGGGAAGATGTTCTCGCTGACCGGTTGGAAGGTGGGCTGGGTCGAAGGCCCCGCCGCATTGATCGGTGCGGTTGCGAAGGCGCACCAGTTCATCACCTTCACCACGCCGAACGCCTTGCAGATCGCCGTCGCGCACGGCCTCAACACCGCCGAAGACTTCTTCTTGAGCCTGGCGCGCGAACTCCAAGGCAACCGCGACTTCCTGGCGCGCAGCCTTCAGGAGATCGGCTTCGACCCGCTGCCGGCGCAAGGCACCTACTTCTTGACGACCGACATTCGCAAGTTGCGCTTCAACGGCTCGGACGTCGACTTCTGCAAACACATCACCGAACACGCCCGCGTCGCGGCGATCCCGATCTCAGTCTTCTTCACAGGCGATGCCCCTCAGCATCTGGTGCGCTTTGCGTTCTGCAAACAGCGCCCGGTGCTGGAAGAGGCCGTGCATCGCCTGTCCGCCCATTTCAAACGCAACTGATGGACTGACATGAACGACGATCGAATGCCGATCCTGATCGGCTGCGGCCAGCTGACCCAGCGAACCGCGCAAACCGGAAAATACGAAGAAAGCCTCGACCCACTACAACTTCTGACCGAAGCCGCAACGCACGCGCTCGCCGACACCGGCGCCGCCGACAAGCTGAAGCCGCTCATCGACAACATCTCGGTCGTGCGCTTCACCGCGGACTCGTCCGAAGCCGGTCGCCTGCCCATCGGCCAATACACGAACGCCCCGCGCTCGCTCGGCAACCGCATCGGTGCCAAGGCGAAGCGCGAGTACTACACAGCCGCCGGCGGCAACACGCCGCAATATCTCGTCAATCGCACGGCCGAGGAAATCGCCAACGGCGAAAGCACGGTCGCGCTGCTCGCTGGATCCGAAGATTTGGCGACGATGATCGGCGCGCTGAACAAAGGCATTCAACTGAAGTGGGGCGAGGACGCGGGCGGCGAACCGATCCAAATCGGCGAAAACAGGCGCGGCGTGAACGACATCGAACGCGCACACGCAATCTACTTTCCAGTCAATGCCTACCCGCTGTTCGAGAACGGCATCCGCGGACACAAGGGCCGCGGCGTGCGCGACCATCAACTCGCGCTCGGCCGCCTCTTCTCGCCGTTCTCGAAAGTTGCGGCGGCGAATCCGAATTCGTGGTTCCCAAAATTCCGCACGCCCGAGGAAATTGCGACGCCGGCCGACAACAACCGCTACGTCGGATTCCCTTACACCAAGTACATGAATGCCGTGATCCAGGTCGACATGGCGGCCGCCGTCGTAATGACGAATGTCAAGACCGCGCGCGACCTCGGCATTCCGGAATCGAAATGGGTCTATCTGCACGGCTGCGCCGACGCGACCGACATTTGGCACGTCAGCGAGCGCGTGAACTACTATTCTTCTCCGGCGATTCGCACGATGGGCCAAAAGGCCTTCGCGATGGCCGGCAAGACCGTGGCCGACATGAGCTTCATCGATCTCTATTCCTGCTTCCCCTCGGCCGTCGAAATCGGCTGCGCGGAATTGGGACTAGCCGAGGACGATCCGCGCGGCCTGACGGTCACGGGCGGCTTGCCGTACTTCGGGGGCGCTGGAAACAACTACGTCATGCATTCGATCGTCACGATGATGGAAAAGGTGCGCTCGAAGCCCGGCAGCTTCGGCATGGTCACAGCCAACGGCTGGTACGTGACCAAGCACGCGCTCGGCATCTATTCGACGTCGCCGGTGAAGGGCGGATGGAGGCGCGAAGACCCGAAATCCTATCAGCGCGACATCGACGCGATGCCTCATCCGCAAGTCGAGGCAAAGCCGGAAGGCGAGGGCACCGTCGAAACCTACACGGTGATGCACGATCGCGGCGGACCGAAGATCGGCATCATCATCGGCCGCCTCGCCAACGGCAAACGTTTCATCGCGCACACACCGAACGACCCGGCCACGCTGAACGACCTCATGGAGCGCGAAACGCTGAACCGTCGCGGCCGCGTGACAGCCGGCGACAAGACCAACCTCTTCGTGTCGCAGTAACGATCCATGGCGCGGCTCTACCTTGTCAGACACGGCGAGACGTCGGGGACGTTCACGGACTCGCGCGATCCCGGCCTGACCGAACGCGGCCGTCAGCAAGCCCAAACTGCCGCCGACCGCCTGCGCCTCATGCAGCCGAAGCAAATTGTGACGAGCCCGCTGCGCCGCGCCGTCGAGACGGCGATGCCCTTGTCGTTCGCGCTTTCGATGCAGCCGCTCGTCGTCAACGAGGTTGCGGAGATCCCGTCGCCGCCGAACATGAGCCTCGACCATCGCGGCGAGTGGTTGCGCGCGATCATGGGCCGCAACTGGAGTCAGACCGATCCAGGCCTGCGGCAATGGCGCGACGGCATCGTGAACGTCTTGACGCGGTTGCAGGTCGACACCGCGATCTACTCTCACTTTGTTGCAATCAACGTCGCGCTTGGCGCATCGATTGGCGACGACCGCGTGACCTGCTTCATGCCCGCGCACGCCTCGGTCACAATCCTCGAAACGAACGGACGGGCCGTCTCGCTCGTTGAAATCGGGCAGACGGCTGAAACGACGGTGAGATAGGCATGACCGATCTGCATTGGATGACGGCAACGCAACTGATCGCCGCCTATCGCACCAAGGATCTGTCGCCCGTCGAAGTCGCTGAATATCTGCTGGGCCGCATCGAAGCGCTCGACGCGCGCATCAACGCGATGTGCCTGATCGATGCGGAAACAACGCTCGCCCAAGCCCGCGCCTCCGAAGAGCGCTGGATGAACGGCGAACCGCAAGGCCTGCTCGACGGCGTGCCCGTCGCGATCAAGGACTTGGTGCTCTCCAAAGGTTGGCCGACCTTGCGCGGCTCGAAAACGGTCGACCGCAATCAGCCGTGGGAACACGACGCGCCCAGTGTCGCGCGCCTGCGCGAGCACGGCGCCGTCTTCATCGGCAAAACGACGACGCCCGAGTTCGGTTGGAAGGGCACGAACGACAGCCCGCTCACCGGCGTCACGCGCAATCCGTGGAATTTGAAAAAAACGCCGGGCGGCTCGAGCGGCGGGGCAGGGGCCGCACTCGCCGCCGGCTATTGCCCGCTCGCGATCGGGACCGACGCCGGCGGCTCGATCCGCATCCCGGCAAGTTTCTCCGGCGTCTTCGGCCTGAAGCCGACCTTCGGCCGCGTGGCCGCGTGGCCGGCAAGCCCGTTCACGACGCTGGCGCACGCAGGCCCGATGTCGCGCGCCGTCGCGGACGGCGCCCTCTTCCTGAACGTGATCTCCGAACCCGACGCGCGCGATTGGTACCAGCAGCCGTTCCTGCAAATGGATTTCTGTTGGGATCTGACAAAGGGCATCCGCGGCGCGAGAATCGCGTTCAGCCCGCGCTTGGGCTGGGTCGAGCGCGTGGATCCGCAGGTCGAACAAACCGTCTCGCGCGCGGCGCAACGCTTCACGGAACTCGGCGCCAATGTCGCGCAAGCCGATCCGCCGGGCGGCGATCCCTCATCGTTCTTCAGGGCCCTTTATTTCTCCGGTGCGGGCTTCCTTCTCGCCGACTATCCGCCCGAGAAACTTGAGCTGCTGGATCCGAACCTGCGCGCGATCGTCGAAGAGTCGCGCTCAATAACGCGCAAGGACTTCCAGCAAGCGACCGCCGCCCGCGCCGCCTATGGCGGCGCCATGAAAGCCTTCATGCAGGACTACGACTTCCTCGTGACGCCGACGATAGCGGTGCCGCCGTTCGACACGCCGCATGTCACGCCCTTCGATCCGAACGGGAAACTGTGGATGGAATGGACCCCGTTCACTTACCCCTTCAACCTCACTCAGCAACCGGCCGCGAGCGTCCCTTGCGGCTTCACGACCGAGGGCCTGCCGATCGGCATCCAGATCGTCGGCCGCATGGGCGACGATGCCCGCGTCCTGCAGGCCTCGCATGCGCTCGAGAAACTCCTAGGCTTGGCGGAGAGGCACCCTTCCGACATTTGAGGCCGCGAGTGGCTTCTTATTCAAAGTGATGTTCAGAATCTCGCGCGCCGTGGCGCACCCGCAGGATGTGTACTTCTTTGGCCGTGTCGTCGACGCTATAGAACACGAGGTAGGGATAGCGCACGATCGGCAGCACGCGAACGCCGGGTCGGTCCGTCTCGCGGCAACTGAATGGGTAGCGCGCAAGTCGATCGATTGCACGTTTGATGCGGCGTTCACCCGCTTTGCCCCGCGCGGATCCTGTGTTTCGATGTAAGAATAAATCTCGTCGAGCTGCTTAAGCGCGCGGCGCGCAAAGCGAATTCTCACAGGCTGTGGCGGGCAAACATTGCGGCCACTTCGGCGTCGCTGGCGAACTCGCCCCGGCGCGCTTCCGCGAGCGCCTGCTCAAGGTCGGCGCGTTCCTCGTCGCTGAGTTTGTAAGGCGTCGTGGCTAACTGGTTCATATGCTCAAGCACTTCGGCCGCCGCCTCCTGGCGGTCGGGCGGCCATGTCCGCGCAACCTCAACCGCCTTTTCGAGTCGTTTCGAGATGTGGTTCATCAATCACCTTTCCATATTACTATAGCACGGTGACCACCTTGGCGGACAGGCGCCCGTCGGATATTTGAGATGGGATGTGGACGCCGGGACCCCAGATTCTCACTGTCGACGAAATGAACGAGGTCGACCGGTTGACCGTGGCCTCCGGCACGCCGTCGCTGACGCTCATGGAAAACGCCGGCCGCCAAGTCGCGAACGAGATCGCGAAACGCTGGCCTTGCCGCAAGACGACGGTACTCTGCGGGCCCGGCAACAACGGTGGCGACGGCTACGTCATCGCACGCCATCTGCAGACGCGCGGCTATCCGGTTGAGGTCGTCACCTTCGGCGACAACGGCTTGAAGCCGGATGCGGCGGCGATGGCGAAGCAATGGAGCGGCCCGACACGTCGCTTCGATCGGAAAGAGCCCGTGCGCGGCGAGCTTTTCGTGGATGCGATCTTCGGCGCGGGCCTCTCGCGCGGCCTGTCGCCCGAGTTGAGTCAGCTGTTTGAAGACATCGCCATGTCCGACGTTCCCATCGTCGCGGTCGACGTCCCGAGCGGCATCGGCGGCGACCAAGCGAAATTCCTCGACGACGGCCAACCGTGGAACGCCACGCTGACCGTGACGTTCTTCCGCAAGAAACCCGCGCACGTTCTCTACCCCGCGCGAAGACATTGCGGCGAGGTCGCGTGCGTCGACATCGACATCCCGACCGGCATGTTCCACGCGCTCGTGGACCAACAGCAGGGGGGCGGCGCCCGTCGCCCGTCCTGCGTCGAGAACATCGAGCCCCCGCTTCCGCCGCCGCTCGACGCTGCGGCTCACAAATACAACCGCGGCCACTGCATCGTCGTCAGCGGCCCGCCGAGCGCGACGGGTGCCGCGCGGCTCGCCGCGCGCGGCGCGTTGCGGTCGGGCGCGGGCCTCGTCACCGTCGTTGCGGCCAAGGACGCGCTGCCGGTGCTCAGCGCGTCGCTCACCGCAATCATGGTCCGCGAGGCGGCCGACGGCGCCGCTCTCGCCGCATTGCTGCAAGACAAGAGACTGAACGCCGTGGTCCTCGGCCCCGGCAACGGCGTCGGCAAACCGACGCAGGAGCGCGTCGTTGCCGCCCTGGCGTCCGGCGCCTTCACGGTTCTCGACGCCGACGCGCTGACAAGCTTCGCAGGCGCCGCCGACAAGCTTTTCAAGCAACTGAACGCGAAGGCCGTGCTTACGCCCCACGAGGGCGAGTTCGAAAAACTGTTCCCCGGCCTCCTGAACGGGTCGCGCAATCGCATCGATGCGGCGCGAGCGGCCGCGCAGCGATCCGCCGCCGTCGTTCTGCTCAAAGGCCCCGACACGGTCGTGGCTGATCCAACGGGTAACGTCGCCGTCAACACCAACGCACCGCCCTTTCTCGCAACCGCCGGATCGGGCGACGTTCTCGCCGGCATCATCGGCGGCCTCATGGCGCAAGGCATGAGGGCATTCGACGCCGCCCGCACCGGCGCGTTTTTGCACGGCGAATGCGGCAGAATCGCCGGGCGCGGGTTGATCGCGGAGGATCTGCCGGAGTGCCTCGCTGACGCCCAGAAATCTCTGGAAAACGGTCGCGGCACCGGGCTTTGAGTTTAAAGACGCCCCTGCTATAGACAGCCCCCTTATTTTCCGACAGGAACTGGCACCGCTTGTGCCGGCGTCTTATTGGGTACGCGCGCCGGCAAGTCCCGGGCGGGCGTGGCGGAACTGGTAGACGCGCTGGATTTAGGTTCCAGTGACGCAAGTCGTGGGGGTTCAAATCCCTTCGCCCGCACCAACGCGCTCCCAAATAAGAAGCCGGCCGCGGCACTATAGAATGAGGCAGGACGACGCCATGGAAATTACCGAAACGGTGAACGACGCCCTTCGCCGCGAATTCCGCATCACCGTCGGCGCGAGCGACCTGGACGCGAAGCTGATGACGCGCCTGGAGGGCATGAAAGACCAAGTCCAACTCAAGGGCTTTCGCCCCGGCAAGGTGCCGGTCGCGCATCTGCGCAAGACCTTCGGCAAGTCCATGATGGGCGAGATCGTCCAAGAAGCGGTCGCGGAGTCGAGCCAAAAGGCGGTCGAGGATCGCTCGTTGCGCCCCGCGATGTCGCCGCAGATTCAGATGGTCAGCACCGTCGAGAAGGTGATCGCCGGCGGAGAAGACCTGATCTTCACGATGGGCATCGATTTGATGCCCGACTTCAAGCTGACCGACGCCACCGCGATCTCGCTCGACCGCCCGGTCACCGAAGTAAGCGACGACGACGTGCAGGACTCGTTGAAGCGCCTCGCGGCCCAGCAGCGCACTTATGAGCCGAAGGGCGACGACGCCCCGGCCCAGGACGGCGATCAGCTGGTGATCGACTTCACGGGCAAGATCGACGGCATCCCCTTTGAGGGAGGCACGGCCGAAAACGCGGAGCTGGTCGTCGGTTCTGGCTCGTTCATCCCGGGCTTCGAAGACCAGTTGAAGGGCACGAAAGCGGGCGACAGCAAAGCCGTCGCCGTGACCTTCCCCAACGACTATCCGGCGGCCAACCTCGCCGGCAAATTCGCCGATTTCGACGTCCGTGTGAAGGAAGTGCGCCGCGGCGTGGAGGCCGAGGTCGATGAAAGCCTGGCAACGAAGCTCGGCCTCGACAGTCTCGACAAGCTCCGCGACGCAGCTCGCACCCAGCTCTCGAACGAGTTCGCCCGCGCCAGCCGCGCACATCTGAAGCGCGCGCTCCTCGATGCACTCGACACCACGCACAGCTTCGAACTGCCTTCCGGCATGGTCGAAGCCGAATTCCGCCAGATTTGGGCGCAGGTCGAACAGGACATCAAATCGGGCAATTTGGCTGACGAGGACAAGACGAAGTCGGAGGACGAACTCAAGGCCGAGTTCCGCAAGATCGCCGAGCGTCGCGTTCGCTTGGGCCTCGTACTGTCCGAGTTCGGCCGTTTGAACAACGTTCAAGTGACGCAGGACGAGCTGAACCGCGCCGTCGTCGCGCAGGCGCGCCAGTATCCGGGCCAGGAAAAGAAGATCTTCGAGATCTACCGCAACAATCCTGACGCTGTCGCCCAATTGCGCGCGCCGATCTTCGAGGACAAGGTCGTGGACTTCCTGGTCGGCCAGGTGAAGATCACGGATCGCCCGGTGAGTCGCACCGACCTGTTCAAGGACCCCGACGACCTGGCGAAAATCCTGAAGGCAACTAACTAAGTAACGCGGCCTGGTGCCGCCGAGGGCTGTGTGATGAAAGACGTGCGCGAAACCTATGCGAACTACTACATGCCCTTCGTGGTCGAGCAGACCTCGCGCGGCGAGCGCTCGTACGACATCTATTCGAGGCTTCTGAAGGAGCGCATCATCTTCGTTTCCGGCGCGATCGAGGACCAGATTGCGACCCTGGTGACGGCTCAGCTGCTCTTCCTGGAGGCCGACAATCCCAAGAAGGAAATCGCCATGTACATCAACTCGCCCGGCGGGTTGGTTACCGCGGGCCTCGCGATCTACGACACGATGCAATACATCCGCCCAACCGTGGCAACCTTGTGCATCGGCCAGGCTGCTTCCGCGGCATCGTTACTTCTTTGCTCTGGGGAAAAAGGTCAACGCTACGCCCTGCCGAATTCGCGAGTGATGTTGCATCAACCGTCAGGTGGCGCGCAGGGTCAGGCGACCGATATTGCACGCCACGCTCAAGAGATCGTGAAGCTTAAGAGGCGGCTGAACGAGATCTATGCGAAGCATACCGGGCAACCTGTTGAAGCGATTGAAAAGGCGCTGGATCGCGACTACTTCCTGACCGCTGAGGAGGCCAAGAATTTTGGTCTCATCGATCAGGTATTCACCAAGCGACCGGCGGGAATGGAACCGGGCAAGAGCGACTGATTCCCGGACAGATTGCGCCGTTTTCCACGTACACCCGCGCTTAATGAATTCTTGATCCGTGGCAGCCTAGCATGCTCGAATTGCCTTGGAGGGCAGCGCGTCGGGGATTCGGCACGCGTTTGGCTTTTGAGGTAAGACGACCGGGCAGCTGGCTGGAAACGGCACGGTTTTCCGGCCTGTTGGAGGGATAACGATGAGCAAGAGCGGCAGTGACTCCAAGAATACTCTGTACTGCTCGTTCTGCGGTAAGAGCCAACACGAAGTCCGTAAGCTGATCGCCGGTCCCACGGTTTTCATTTGCGACGAATGCGTCGAACTCTGCATGGATATCATCCGTGAAGAGAACAAGACCTCGTTGGTTAAGTCGCGCGACGGCGTGCCCACGCCGTCCGACATCCGCAAAGTGCTCGACGACTACGTGATCGGCCAGGATCACGCGAAGAAGGTCCTCGCGGTCGCGGTCCACAACCACTACAAGCGCCTCAATCACCAGACCAAGAACGCCGCCGACATCGAGATCGCGAAGTCGAACATCCTGCTCATCGGCCCGACGGGTTGCGGCAAGACGCTCCTCGCGCAGACCTTGGCGCGCATCCTCGACGTTCCGTTCACGATGGCCGACGCGACCACGCTCACCGAAGCGGGCTACGTCGGTGAGGACGTCGAGACCATAATCCTCAAGCTGCTGCAGTCCGCCGACTACAACGTCGAGCGCGCGCAGC
>JBGOVA010000126.1:0-13327 GCA_041477875.1 Micropepsaceae bacterium
TCGAAGGCGACCTCGACCTGCGCGGCTTCCTGGGTCTTTCGGAAGAGGTCCGCAAGGGCTACAGCGCCATCCGCGTGCGCATGCGCGCGAAGACGAAGGCCGAACCCTCGACGATCAAGGCGCTGACCGCGATGTCGCCGGTCTTCGACGTCGTCTCACGCGCCCTGCCCGTCACGGTCGCCGTTGAAACCTACTGAACGAAGCGCCGGCGGGATCGAAAGGTCCCGCCGCACACCTTGAGGATCAACGCCATGACCACGCCACTCTGGGTCTTGCTCGCCTTCGCGCTATGGACGCTCGTCGTCCTCATGGCGGGCATCGGCATCAGGCGCTGGGCGCTGATCTTGGGCGGCCGCGCCGCGCTCACCGACTTCCCCGCCGACGTAGCGCACGGCAGCCCCGCCTATCGCCGGGCCGTGCGCGCGCACGCCAACTGCGTCGAGAACCTGCCGGTCTACGGCGCGCTCGCCGTAACCGCGTTCGCCGCAAAGATCACCGGCACGATCGACACGCTCGCGATCGTCTTCATCGCGGCGCGCATCTGCCAAACGCTCGTGCACACGAGCTTCGTCGAGACGAACACCACCGTTTTCGTCCGTTTCCTGTTCTTCTTCACCCAAATCGTCGCCATGTTTTGGATGGCCGCGGAGGTTGTGCGACATGTATGGTCCTAACGCCCTGGCGGCTCACGCGCCGCACCGTTACACTCGCCCGGTGCAGAGCAACGCCACGATCGCGCCGCTCGAGATCAAGCTCTTCGGCGGCCTCGAAATTCGCCACCTCGGCGAAGCAATAGCCCTGCCGCAGTCGAAGAAGACGCGCGCGCTGCTCGGCTATCTGATTCTGAAAGGAACGCCGCAGCGGCGCGACGCGCTGTGCGAGCTTCTATGGGAAATCCCCGACGATCCGCGCGCCGCGCTTCGCTGGTCGCTGAGCAAGCTGCGCCCGCTCGTCAACGAAGACGGGGTCGAGCGCCTCAGCGCCGACCGTGAACGCGTCGCCTTCGAGCGCCACGGCGCGCTCATCGACGTGCTGCGCGTAGAGGAAGTTTCCGCCGCGGGACTCGAGAAGCAATCCCGCGCGCTGCTGCTCGACGTGTGCAAGTCCTGCAGCGACCCGCTGCTTGCCGGTCTCGATCTGCCCGGACAGCCCGTCTACGAGTCCTGGCGCCTGGGTCAGCAAGAGCGTTCGCGCCGCCTTCACATGCGCATCATCGACGAGCTGACGCGGCGCGACGACGGCGACGCGGCACAACAAACCGCACTCCTGCGCCGGCGCGTCGAACTCGATCCCGACAATGAGGACACTCATGTGCGCCTTGTCGCGCACCTGGCCGCGTTGGGCCAACGCGCCGACGCCGAGGCTCAAGCCGACATCAGCCGCCGCATGCTGCGGTCGCTCGCCGCGTTCGACGACGCGCGCCTCAAATCGGCGCTTCACGGTTCGGCGAAGAAAGCGGCGCCGACACCGGCGCCCGCGCCGGAACCGGCGACGCAGCTGCGCCAGCAGATCCGCTTCTGCACGTCGACCGACGGCGTGCGCATCGCCTATGCGACGTCGGGTTCCGGCGCTCCGCTGGTGAAGACCGCAAACTGGCTGAACCATCTCGAATTCGATTGGGAAAGCCCGATCTGGCACCACATGTTCCGCGCGCTGTCGCACGACAACACTCTCGTTCGCTATGACTCGCGCGGCAACGGCCTTTCGGACTGGAACGTGGAAAACCTCACGCTCGACGCCTTGGTCTGCGATCTCAAGGCCGTGGTCGACGCCGCGGGCGTCGAGCGCTTTCCGTTGTTCGCGATGAGTCAAGGCTGCGCCGTCGCGGTCGAATTCGCCGTGCGCCATCCCGAACGCGTCAGCAAGCTCATCCTCTACGGCGGCTACGTGAGCGGTTGGCGAGTCGGCCCCGACAGCGACTTCGCAGCACAGACCGAAGCCTTGATCACGCTTACGCGCACCGGCTGGGGCCGCGACAATCCCGCCTATCGCCAGGTGTTCACCTCGCTCTTCATCCCGGGCGCGACACCCGAGCAAATGGATTGGTTCAACGAGCTGCAGCGCATCACGACCTCGCCCGAAAACGCAGCGCGGCTTTTGAGCGCGCTCGGCGACATCAACGTGGCCGACCGCCTGCCGCTCGTCACGCAGCCGACGCTCGTGCTCCACGCGCGCAACGATGCACGCGTGTCCTACGGCGACGGTCGCAAGCTCGCGATGGGCATTCCCGGCGCGCGCTTCGTGACCCTCGAAGGCCAGAACCATCTGATCCTGGAACAGGAACCCGCCTGGCCGCGGTTCCTCGCCGAGATGCGCCAGTTCCTCGCCGAATAGGCGCCGGTCACTCCAACGCCAATTCCAACGATCGCAGGGGGCGATTCAACGCTGGCGCCGACGGCGGTTCTCACGCTCGAGGCTCATGTGAGAGCCCGCAAGCGGCCCACCATCGGGCCCGCACGAAAAAGGAAAGAAGCAAATGTCCACCGCTCCTCTCACCAAGTCGAAGATCGTCAACGGCGTCGACGTCACCGCGCTCTTCGACACGATCGCAGCCGTCAAGGAAAACGCCGAGATCGCGAAGTTCAACTTCCGCGCCACCAACAAGTGGATGGGCGGCGACAAGAACCGCTCGACGATCAAGGATTTCACCGGCGCGCTGGAAGAGCATCGCGCAAACATTCAGGCCTTCATCGTCGACAACGGCGAGCATCCCGTACTGCTCGGCCACGACGAAGCGCCGAACCCGGTCGAATGGCTGCTGCATGCGCTGATCGGCTGCATGACGACGACGACGGCCTACCACGCCGCCTCGCGCAGCATCGTAGTCGAGGCGATCGATTCGCAGATCGAAGGCGACCTCGACCTGCGCGGCTTCCTCGGCCTCTCAGAGCAAGTGCGCAAGGGTTACAGCGCCATCCGCGTGCGCATGCGCGTGAAGACGAAAGCCGAACCCTCGACGATCAAGGCGCTGACCGCGATGTCGCCCGTTCTCGACGTCGTCTCCCGCGCCCTGCCCGTCGCGGTCAACATCGAAACCTACTGAATCCGAAAGCCCCTCCGGAAAGGAACAAAGCAATGTCGTACCAATACAATTTCAAGGATGTGCTCGGCCGCGCCGAACGCATCACCTGGCGCGTCGAAGATCTGATCGGCGACGGCAAGACGCTGGACTTCACCAAGCCGTTCATGCCCGAGAACCTGGCGCGCGTCCAAAGCCTGGCGTTCCTCTCGGCCGGCGAGAAGCGCCTCGCGAATCAGATCCGCGGCCACGCGTATCTCAGCATCTTCGGCATCGTCGAGGAGTTCATCGTGCCGTTCGTTCTCGACCACGCGCGGCCCTTCATCAACGGCGAAGACTACCGCGCCCGCGCGTTCCTGGAGTTCGCCAGCGAAGAGGCGAAGCACATCCATCTCTTCCGCCGCTTCAAAGAGGAGTTCGTGAAAGGCTTCCACGTCGAGTGCAAGGTCATCGGCCCGACCGATGCGATCGCCAAGCACATCCTTTCGCATCATCCGCTGTCGGTGGCGCTCGCCATCCTGATGATCGAATGGATGACCCAGCGTCACTTCCAGGAGTCGATCCACGACGACGGCACGCTCGACCCGCAGTTCAAGAGCTTGCTGAAGCATCACTGGATGGAAGAGATGCAGCACGCCCAGCTCGACACGCTGATGGTCGAGACGATCGCCGACGGCATGACCCAGACGCAAATCGACGAAGCGTTCGACGGCTATCTGGCCATCGGCGCGTTCCTCGACAACGGCCTGAAGCAGCAAACGGCGTTCGATCTCGAAGCCTTCGAGGCCGCGTCCGGCCGCACGCTGACACAGCAACAGCGCGACGAGTTCATGACCCAGCAGCATCAAGCGAACCGCTGGACGTTTTTGGGCTCCGGCATGACGCACAAGAACTTCCTCGAAACGCTGGGCAAGCTCGCGCCCGCCAAGCGCGCGGTTCTCGAAGGCGCCGCGCCCAACTTCTGCTGACCAGCACGCGCGGCGTCTCCAAAAGGCGCCGCGCCCTCACCAGCCAAAGGAAACTCCCAGTGCTCGAGTTCAGAAATTGTATCGGCTTGGATTCAGTTTCTGAACTGGAGTCGCGGTCGCCCCGTCGCCACCTATCACGCACCCGGCAATCCCGGACAACGTGAGGAGTTTTCAGAAATGATCACCAAGATCCTGAGTACGGTTTCCGCGCTCGCCGCGCTGAGCGCCAGCGCATCGGCAGGCTCGCTGACGCGCAGCACGGACGTCGACGCCACGCCCGCGGCGGTATGGTCGGCGATCGGCCCGTTCTGCGCCATCAAGGATTGGCACCCGGCCATCGCCACCTGCACCGACGACGGCAAGACGCCGCCGACGCGCACGCTCGTCACCAAGGACGGCAAGGCGACGTTCGTCGAGCCCGAGACCGCGCGCGACGACGCCAAGCATCTTTATTCCTACACCTTCGTCGGCCAGCCCCTGCCGGTCTCGCAGTACGAGGGGACGATCAAAGTCCTGGCGAAAGCCGACGGCACGTCGACGGTCGTCTGGCACGGCACCTACACGCCGCTCGCCGGCAAGGACAAAGAGGTGAAGGACGCGCTGACGGGTATCTACGAATCCGGTCTCGCGGCGATCAAGACGAAGTTTGCAAAGTAACCCCCGGCCGGGCCGGCGCTCACCCCGCCGGCCCGCGCCCCGCAACCAACGGAGCCCGTGATGCAAGACTCAGCGATCATCGAAGCGAAAGACCCGGATCAAGTCGCGCAAGTCGCAGCACTCCTGCGCGACTACCTGTTGTGGATGCACCGCCGTTATCGCAAATACGGGCCGACGCTCGACGCCTACTTCGACGAACGTCAATGGGAAAGCGAACTCGCCGATCTCCCCGGTCACTACGGCGCGCCGTTCGGCGGAATGGTGCTGGCGCGTGTCGACGGCGTGCCCGCGGGCTGCGTGATGATGCGCGGCATCGGTGGCGACGTCGCCGAGATGAAGCGCCTCTTCGTGCGCCCCGCCTTCCAAGGCTTGGGCCTCGCGCGCCGGATGGTGCAGGAGTTGACCGCCCTCGCCTGCGCGCGCGGCTATCCCTGCATGCGGCTTGAAACCGGCGCGCTGCAGACGGAAGCACAGGCGCTCTACCGCTCAATGGGCTTCAAGCCGATCGCGCCCTATTACGCTTGTCCGGAATGGCTCGCGCGCCACAGCCACTTCTTCGAGACAAGAACCTGCCCCTGCCCCCGCCCCCGCGCAACGCAGCCGTCGCCGTCCGTACATGCGGCGGCGTGACGCCTGATCGCGACCATATAGGAACGTCATGGAGCGCGTGCAACGCGAAGAAAGAAGATTTGAAACACCAAGATCACCAAGAGTCAGAGGGTTGGCCTGAGCGTCTTGGTGTCCTTGGTGTTCCAATCTTGCTGCGCGCTGCGCGCTCGCTCGGTGGCCGGGTCAAGCCCGGCCACGACAATCTCATTACGTCACGCGACCAGCTTCTTCTCTTTCGCGAACGGGCTCAGGCCCAGCCACGTTTGCATGTCGGAAGCAAGCTTGCGGTCGCCGGTCAGCTTCACGCGCCCGTCGCTCACCGCCTTGCGCACGGAGTCGAGCCCCATCCAGATCGCCGTCATCGATCTGAGGTCGCTCGCCACATAAAGGTCGACGTCGAACCCCGGATCGATCGAGCACAGCTCGG
Source organism: Micropepsaceae bacterium (assembly GCA_041477875.1). Taxonomy (GTDB): domain Bacteria; phylum Pseudomonadota; class Alphaproteobacteria; order Micropepsales; family Micropepsaceae; genus SZUA-430. The sequence goes on from JBGOVA010000126.1 coordinate 5,681, forward strand.
CGCCTTCGCCGGGTGTCACGATCAGCCACCACAGGCGCTGGTTCTGCGGCGTGCCGGTGTAGAGAAACTGAATCGTCGAGCGCCGCTTGGGCATCGGCGTCGTGTCCAGGCTGCGCCGCATGTCCCACATGAGAAGCTGCACGTCGAGATTCTCCAGCGTGACCTCCGACTCCACCCAGCGCTGGCCCCACACGCCGAACGCCTGGACGATCGGCTCGAGCTCGCGCCCCGCGCGCGTCAAATGATATTCGTAGAGCCCGGCCTCGCCGCCCCGCTGGCGCCCGACGACGCCCGCTTGTTCCAGCTCCTTGCGCCGCTGCGACAGCAGCGCCGGCGACATGCGCGGCACGCCGCGCCGCAAGTCGTTGAAGCGCGTCGACCCCGCGATCATCTCGCGCAACAGAACGACGGTCCAGCGCGTGCACAGCACCTCCGCCGCCATCGCGACCGGACAAAACTGCTTATAGCTTCCTTGTGTCATGACGCCCGCCTCTCTCTCAAGGTGCGCGAAACATATGCCCGCCCTCGGGGCCTGCCTAGTTCAGAAACTGTATCGGGCAGATTCAGTTCCTGAACTAGCGGTTTCGGGCCGCCTTTGCCACTTTCCCCATACCGGCCGGGTTCGCCAAGCGCGACGGCCTACGGAAACAGTAAGGAGACCCCTATGCTCAACGACAAAGCGATCGCGGCCTTCAAAGCCCAGTTTCGCGGCGCCGTCGTGGAACCGGGCGACGCCCGCTATGACGAAGCGCGCAAAGTCTACAACGCCATGATCGACAAGCGCCCGCGCGCGATCGCGGAGTGCGCAGACGTGGCGGACGTCATCACCGCCGTGAATTTCGGCCGTGACAACGGCCTGCTCGTCGCCGTTCGCGGCGGCGGTCACAACGGCCCCGGCTTCGGCACCTGCGATGACGGCCTCGTCATCGATCTCTCTCGCCTGAAGGGCGTGCGCATCGATCAGCCGCGCGGCCAAGTCCGGGTCGAGCCAGGCTGCACGCAAGGTGACGTCGATCACGCAACGCATGCTTTCGGCCTTGCCGTTCCCGCGGGCGTGGTGGGCACCACCGGCATTGCGGGCCTCACCGTCGGCGGCGGTCACGGCTACCTCACGCGCCAATTCGGACTGACCATCGACAATCTGCTCGAGGCCGACGTGGTGCTCGCCGACGGCCGCCTCGTGACGGCCAGCGAGCGCGAGAACGCCGACCTCTTCTGGGCGTTGCGCGGCGGCGGCGGCAATTTCGGCGTGGTGACGAGCTTCCTGTTCCGCGCGCATCCGGTGAAGAACGTCTACGGCGGCCCGATCTTCTGGGACCTGAAGCAGGCCAAGGAAGTCATGCGCTTCTATCGCGAGTTCATGCCCAAGGCGCCGGAAAAGCTGAGCATCTTCGTGGGGCTGAAGATCGTCCCCTCGGTCCCGGCGTTCCCGCAAGCCCTCTGGGGCACGCGCATCTGCGGCCTCTTCGCTTGCTATACCGGCCCCGTGGCCGAAGGCGAAAAGGCGATGAAGCCCCTACGCGACGCGTTGCCCGAACCATTGCTCGACGGCATGGGCGAAATGCCGTTCCCGGCATTGCAGAGCCTGTTCGACCCGCTGCTGCCCAAGGGCATGCAATGGTACTGGAAGGGCAATTTCGTCCGTGAGCTGACGGACGCCGCGATCGACGCGCATATCGAGCACGCGAGCCAGTCGCCGGTCGGCTTGTCGCTCACCCATCTCTATCCGATCGACGGCGCCGTCCACCGCGTGGCGAGCGACGCCACCGCCTGGAGCACGCGCGACGCCAAGTGGTCGATGGTGATCGCCGCCATCGATCCGGATCCCGCGAAGGCCGGCGCGCTCAAGCGCTGGGGCCGGGAGTATTGGGAGGCCGTGCGCAAGTTCAACCCGGGCCCGGGCTATCTCAACTTCATGATGGACGACGAAGGCGGCGACCGGGTTCGCACCATCTACGGCGCGAACTACGCCAAGCTGCAGGTCGTGAAGAAGAAATACGACCCCGCCAATCTGTTCCGCGTCAACCAGAACATCGTGCCGGCCTAAAGGAGCCGATTGGTCCGGAAGGAATCCACCATGTCCATCCAAACGTCCATCGACGGATAAACAACATGCCATCCAGAAACAGATTGCTGCAGATCGCATTGATCGCCTTTGGCGCGACGTTCCTCCTCGTCTACCCGTTGGCCATCGTCTGGCCCTCGGGCTGGGCGTGGCATGCCGGCGCGCCGCACGAGTCCCAGTACTTCATGATGATCGTCGGGGTCTACGCGACGCTCGGCGTTTTCCTGTTGAACGCGGCGCGCGATCCGCAGGCCCACCTGAGCCTCATTTGGTTCACCGTCTGGTCAAGTCTCGTGCATGCGCTCGTCATGGCCGTGCAGTCCCTCCAAAATGCGGAGCATATGGGCCACCTGCTGGGCGACGTTCCCGCGCTGATCCTCGTTGCCGTCGTCCTTTCCGCGCTTGTCTGGTCGCCGGCCAAGACCGCGCGAACGCCGACGCCGGCCGCGTCGCGCTAAGCTCGGGCATCGACGAACAAACAAGCAGAGCGCCGCCATCTCCCCTCGCCCTTCCAGCTTTCTGGAAGGGCGAGGGTTGGTTACGTCGCAACTAACTCTTCCGCGCGATCACGCACACCGCCGGCACCGGGCGAAGGGGCAGTTCTTCCGTGCGCACGGAGAGGAAACCTTCGCCCGCGAGAATCTCGCTCAACGCCTTGGCCAGCGTCAGCGCATCGTCGCGCGTCGCCTTTGCGCTGCGCGGCTGATAGGTCGTCGCGAACACGCCGCCCGGCTTCATCAGCCGCCCGACTTGCCGCACGAAATCGCGCTTGTCGTCCACGAACTGGATGAGATTGATCGAGAACACCTTGTCGAACGGACCGGCGTTCGCGGGCAACGCGTCGAGCGTGCCCTCCACCAGCGTCAGCCGCCGCGCCTTCACCGCCCTGCGATTGCGCTTGCCCGCCTGCTTGATCATCAGCGCCGAATGATCGACACCGACCGCCGACACGCTCTTGCCGCGAGCAAGACAAAGCTCGAGCCCCACCCCCGGCCCACAACCGATCTCAAGCACGCGATCCGCAGGCCCTAGCGCAAGCAGATCGACCGTCCACCGATTGCGCGCAAGATTCGACGCGCGGTTGGCCAGTATCCAGCCCGCGATCCGGCCGAGCAGCCCACGCGGATGCTTGAACTGACCGACGATGGTTTGACGCAAGCTCATGCGTCGGCCGCCTCGGCCTTGAGCCGCGCATCGATCCGCGCGGCGAGGCGCGATAACACCTGCGCCGCGTTGTCCAACTCGCGCGCATCGAACTCGTTCGCAAGCTCGCTCACGACGGAGACCTCCCGCGCGCGCATCGTGGCGAAGGCACGCTTGCCCTTCTCGGTGAGCGTCAGCAGCGATGACCGCCGATGCGCCGGATTGTCCTTGACGGCGGCAAGCCCGGCCTCGCACAGCGCATCGGCGAGCATCTGAATGTGCTGGCGCGACACGCTTTTGCTCTTGGCGATCTGCGGCACCGTCATCGGCCCCTCCTCCGACAGCGTCTCCATCACCGCGCGCATCGCCGTCGTGATGTCGAGATCGCCGTGCAGCTCGTCACCCAAGGCCTTCAGCCGGTTGAACGCAGCCCGCACCGCGCGCGTCAGCGCCACCATCTTGTCGCTCTTGGCCGTCATGCGTTTTTTCCTTTGGCGAATCTGACCGCGGAAGCCGCCGCGCCGCGCGCCCGCAAGGCGATGAACGGCAGGATCATAAGCCACGGCAGCGACCGGCTGCGAGCGTCTTGGCATTCGCTGAGCCCGGTCTCTTGCGTCGCCAGCGCGTCCGCTCCTTTGCTGCGATAGGTTCCAAGCACGCGATCCCAGATCGTCAGCACCGCGCCGTAGTTGCTGTCCGTCTCCGGCTGATACGACGAGTGATGCACGCGGTGCACGTCGGGCGTCACGATAAAAATTCGCAGCGGGTAGTCCAGCCAGCGCGGCAGCCGCACATTCGCATGGGAAAACACGGTGATGCCGGCATCCATCAGCTCGTAGATCAGCAACGCGATGGGCGGCACGCCGATGAGTGCAATGCCTGCAAGCGTGATCGGCGTCGTGTACACGAACTCGAGCGGGTGAAAGCGCACCGTCGTCGACACGTCGAGCCGCGTATCCGCATGATGCACGCGATGGATCGCCCACAGGAACGGCACTTTGTGATTGAGGATGTGCATGCCCCACGACAGGAACGCCCGCCCCAAGAAGCCCGCAACGAACGCGGTCCACGGCGCGACCTCGATCACGTTCAAAAGCCCGAACCGGTGTTGGGCCGCATAGTCCGCCGCCGCGATCGCGCTGACCGGCACCGCGCCCATGACGACGATGTTGAGCGCAGTCAGGGTCCAATTCGCGGGCCAGCGTCTCAATCGCTGGGGCTGCGCCGGATCGCGCGGCGCCGCCCCCTCGACCATCGCAAAGATCAAGAACACCCCGAAGAACGCCGCATACTGCAACGGCTCGAACTGCGCGCGCAGGAACGACTCGACGGATTCGAACGGCATGGCATGGTCCTCTTATGACAACAATGTTGTCAACATATGAATGATGACAAGTGAGTTGTCAATAGGAGTGTGACCCGCCGGCCGTTGCCAAGCCGTCCTGGGCAGGCCGCGTGAATCCTGATAACTGATCGCCGACACCCGAAGCGGAGCGCCGCCCGCATGAACATGGTCGCCGTCATCGGCATCGTCGTCACGCTCGTGACCGCCATCCCCGTCGTCCTTCAGCTGCGCCAGCATCCGCGCGGCCTCTTCATTCTCTTCTTCGCCGAGATGTGGGAGCGCTTTTCCTTCTACGGCATGCGCGGCTTGCTGATTTTCTATCTGACGCAGCACTTCCTTTTCGACGACACCTTCGCCAACGGCCTCTACGGTGCCTACGGTTCGCTGGTCTATTTGCTGCCGCTCGTCGGCGGCTTCTTGGCCGATCACTATCTGGGCACGCGCAAGGCGGTCGCGTTCGGCGCGCTGCTCCTGGTCGCGGGCCACGCGATGATGGCGCTCGAAGGCGCGCCCGCGACGCAAGTTCTCACCTATCAGGGCACGGAGTATTCCTTCGCGGTCGACGGCCGCGGCAGCACCCGCGACGCCAAGCTCGTGGTCGCAGGCACGTCTTACGCGTTCGAAGCCGCATCCGACGGCGGCCTCGCGATCAAGGGGCTGCCGGAAGGCGCGCCCTTCCCCGCCGTGCTCGCCAAGGGCTCGTTCGAACTCTCCGTCAAGGACCGCGATCCGTTCTTCACCGCCATCTTCTATCTCGCGCTGTCCTTGATCGTGATGGGCGTAGGATTCTTGAAGCCCAACATTTCCTCGCTCGTCGGCCAGCTCTACCCGCAAACCGATCCCCGCCGCGACGCGGGCTTCACGCTCTTCTATTACGGCATCAATCTGGGCTCGTTCTGGGCGGCGATCCTGTGCGGCTGGCTTGGCCAGGAGGTCGGCTGGTGGGCGGGCTTCGGCGCGGCGAGCATCGGCATGGCGGCGGGTTACGTCGTGTTCGTGTTGGGCAAACCGCTCCTCCAGGGCAAAGGCGAACCGCCCGATCCTGCGAAGCTCTCGAAAGCGATCGCGGGGCCGATCAAATTCGAATGGCTGATTTACGCCCTGACGCTCGGCGGCGTCGCGATCGTCTGGCTCTTCGTCCAGCGTTTCGAGTTCGTGGGCTACGCCCTTGCCGCGGGTTCGCTCGCCGTTCTGAGTTACCTGTTCTACTTCATGGCGACGCAGTGCACGCGCGCCGAGGCGGGCCGCATGCTGCTTGCGCTGTCGCTGATCGCGTTCTCGGTCGTGTTCTTCACGCTGTTCAATCAGGCCGGATCGTCGCTGAACCAGTTCGCGCAACGCAACACGATGCTCAACCTTTTCGGCGTCGATATCACTCCGGCGCAAACCGGATCGTTCAATTCGGGCTTCATCCTGTTGCTTGCGCCCGCCTTCGCCGGGATGTGGGCGTATCTCGAGCCGCGCCACCTCGATCCGAACGCGCCGGCGAAATTCGGCTTGGGGCTCTTGCAGGTCGCGGCCGGGTTCGCGGTCCTCGTCTGGGGCGCCGAGAATTTTGCCGGCCCCGATTTCCGCGTGCCGATGGTTTTCCTGGCCGCGATGTATCTCCTCCATACGACCGGCGAGTTATGCCTGTCGCCCGTCGGCCTGTCGCAGATGACGAAGCTCTCCCCGGCCGCGACCGTCGCCACGATCATGGCGACATGGTTCTTGGGTTCGGCGTGGGCGGGCTACGTCGCGGCGCTGGTCGCGCGCCTGACCGCGGCGCAAACCGTGGCGGGCCAGGTGCTCGACCCCGGCGCCGCCCTGCACAACTACATCGCGGTCTTTTCCAACGTGGCGCTCTGGGGCGCGATCATCGGCATCGGGGTCCTGCTCTTGTCCCCCTTCCTCGGCCGCCTCGACCGCCCGGCCGACGCGCCCGCGCTGAAATCCGCGCCGAAACCCGCCGCGGGTGAATAAGGTTTTCACGGGGAACCAGGGTTCCATCGTCGTTTTCGCTCGCTTTGTGGCCGGAGCGCGACACAGGTCCGCGCCGATCGGGCCTATACTTTCCCTCGGGTAATGCAGACCGGCGCTGACCCTTCACGTGATGGGCGCGTGACTGTCCGCAATTTTGGTGGGGGACCCAGATGAAAATGAAATCAGCGCTGCTTGGCGCAGTCGCATCGCTTGCGCTCGCCGGTTCGGCGAATGCCGCTCATTTCCATGGTTGGTATGTCGGCCTCGAAGCCGGCGCGAATTGGATCGACGACGTCGACGCGGTTGCAACCGTGTCGCCCCCCATCGCCCCTCCCACCACGGGAACGGTGGAATTCGACGCCGGTTGGGCGGTGCTCGCAACGGCAGGTTATGCCTTCGACGGCAATTGGCGCCTCGAAGGTGAAATCGGCTATCGCAACAACGAAACCACGGGCGGCACGGCGGAGGTGACCGAATGGTCCGCGATGGTGAATGCGCTGTATGACATTCGCCTTTCGCCGTCCCTCGATCTGACGCTCGGTGCCGGCGTCGGCTACGATCACGCAAAGATCGACCTCGGCGGCGTGGCGGACGACTCCGATGGCAACTTGGCCTACCAGGGCATAGCAGGGTTGAGCTATGCCGTCGGCCCGCGCACGGATTTGACCTTGAGCTATCGCTATCTGAATGTTCAGGAGCCGCAGTTTGTCATCTCGGGCGGTGGCGGAAGCTTGACGTTCGATTTCGACGACGTCACCAAGCATACGGTGACCATCGGGCTGCGCTACGACCTGTACCCGGACGAAATGCCGGCACCACCGCCGCCGCCTCCGCCGCCGGCCGCACCACCGCCGCCGCCGCCGGCGCATTTCGTCATCTTCTTCGGGTTCGGCAAGTGCAACATCACGGCTGAAGCGGATGCGGTGTTGGGCGAGGCGGCAGCTGCCGCGAAGTCGCGCGGGTCGGCCTCGGTCTCGATCGTCGGCCACACGGACTCGGTCGGCTCGAACGCACACAACCAAAAGCTCTCCGAATGCCGCGCCACCGCCGCGAAAACGAACCTCGTCGGCAAGGGCGTGGCTGAGGGCGCGATCTCGACCTCCGGCAAGGGCGAGAGCGAACTCATGGTCCA
>JBGOVA010000202.1:0-7811 GCA_041477875.1 Micropepsaceae bacterium
CAACGCCATGATCACCCGCAAATGCGGACCGGCGCTCGCCGCCGGCTGCCCGATCATCATCAAGCCGCCCGCCGAAACGCCGCTCTCGGCGCTCGCACTCGCGGTCCTCGCCGAACGCGCCGGGTTGCCCAAGGGCATCTTCAACATCGTCACGACGAAACACTCCTCGCGCGTCGGCCAGGAGATGACGGGCAATTCGCTCGTCCGCAAATTCTCCTTCACCGGCTCGACCGAGATCGGCAAGCTGTTGATGCGCCAATGCGCATCGACGGTGAAGAAGGTGTCGCTCGAACTCGGCGGCAACGCGCCCTTCATCGTTTTCGACGACGCCGACCTCGACGCCGCCGTCACCGGCGCGATGCTTTCGAAGTACCGCAACATGGGCCAGACCTGCGTTTGCGCCAACCGCCTCTTCATACAGGACAAAGTCTACGACGCCTTCGCGGAGAAACTGTCGAAGGCGGTCGCCGGCCTCAAAGTCGGCGACGGCCTGACCGAAGGCGTGTCGCAGGGCCCCCTCATCAACATGGAAGCGGTCGAAAAGGTCGAACGCCTGGTCAAGGACGCAACCGGCAAAGGCGCCAAGATCGCCGTGGGCGGCAAGCGCCACGCCCTCGGCGGCACGTTCTTCGAACCGACGGTCTTAACCGAAGTGAACCCGCAAATGGCGATCGCGCAGGAAGAAATCTTCGGGCCCGTCGCGACGCTCTTCCGCTTCGACAAGGAAATCGACGCGATCAACCTCGCCAACGACACCGAATACGGCCTCGCCGCCTATTTCTACGCGCGCGACGTTGGCCGCGTTTGGCGCGTGGCGGAAGCGCTCGAATACGGCATCGTCGGCATCAACGAAGGCATCATCTCAACCGAAGTCGCCCCCTTCGGCGGCATGAAGGAAAGCGGCATCGGCCGCGAAGGCTCCAAATACGGCATCGAGGACTTCCTCGAAATGAAATACCTCGCGATGGGAGGATTAAGCGCATGACCATGAAACTCTACTACTGCCCCCAAACCCGCGCCTTCACCTCGCTCTGGATGATGGAAGAGGCGGGCCAACCCTATGAACTCGTGCGCGTCGACATCCGTGCGCCCGGCCACCCGACCGAGGCCTACAAGAAGATCAACCCGATGGGAAAGGTCGCGGGCTTTGAAGACGGCGGCATCGGCTTCGGCGAGACGGCGGCGATCCTGCTCTATGTCGCCGACAAATTCCCGCAGACGAAATTGGCGCCCGCGCCAGCCGACCCGCGCCGCGGTCGCTTTCTGCAATGGCTGATGTTCTCGCCGACGACGATGGAGCCCGCGATGATCGAGAAGCGCATGGGCCACAAGCCCAACAGCTTCCAATCCGGGTGGGGCGACTACGACCGCGCGCTGGGCGCGCTTGAGAACGCGCTGAAGCCAGGCCCGTGGCTCTTCGGCGATCAGTTCACCGCCGCCGATCTTTACATCGCTTCGGGCCTCAATTTCGGCATGCAGTTCGGCATGATCGACAAACGCCCGGTGTTCATCGCCGTCGCCGAACGCGCGCAGGCCCGCCCCGCCTTCAAACGCGCGAGGGAAATCGAAGAGCGCGAGGCTGCAAAAAAGTAGTTTGGACTCATCGACAACAAGCGACCGATGCCAAAATTCCTGTTCAAAGCAAACAACGACGTGCTGTCCCATTGTCAATGTGTGGATGAGCCGGCGATGTCGTCAGGACAACTAGATTGTCCCTGGTGCGGCTGCGGGTGGCTTATTTCTTGCTCGAAGTGCACAAAATCGTTCACGTATGCGGTGGTTCGCGAAACTGACATTCCGCTTGTCCAGCTGGGGCGGCAAGAAATACAGCGCCGCGGGCTCACATCGGTCACCGAGCAAGAGATTCAAGAATGGGCGGACTCTATGGCGCGCGCCATAGACCGCTTCGATGTCGGCCAAATTGTTGTGTATCTTGATGGTGAGTATTGGCCAATCGAAGCCAAGGATGTTTCGTTCGAAGGCTATTACGCGAAACACGCGCTGAAAGTTCTTCCCCATGCGGAAGCGCTCGAACGGCCTGAAGCTTTAAGGTCTTTACTGTCTGACAAATCGTATTGGCTCGATCGAGAATTGCCTAACCGAGAGTGATGAGAGAGGGCCGCGTTGTAGCTACCCAACGTCGAGCATATCAGGATAAGTAAGAGGGAGAGGCCCGCCATGACCACCAACGCCGAACTTCTCGCCCGCCGCCAGAACGCCGTGCCGCGCGGCGTCAACACCGCCCACCCGGTCTTCGCCGCGCGCGCCCAGAACGCCGAAATCTGGGACGTCGAAGGCAAGCGCTACATCGACTTCGTCGGCGGCATCGGCGTGCAGAACACCGGCCACCGCCACCCGAAAATCGTGAAGGCGATCGAAGCCCAGCTCGGCCAGACGATCCACACCGCGTTTCAAGTCAATGCCTATGAGAGCTACATCGCGCTCGCGGAAAAACTGAACGCCCTCGCGCCCATCGAAGGCCCTGCAAAGACGATCTTCTTCTCGACCGGTGCCGAAGCCGTCGAAAACGCGGTCAAGATCGCGCGCTTCGCGACCAAGCGTTCCGCTGTGATCAGCTTCTCGGGCGCCTTCCACGGCCGCACCTTCATGGGCATGGCGCTGACCGGCAAGGTCGTGCCCTACAAAGCGGGTTTCGGCGAAATGCCGGGCGACGTTTACCGGCTGCCCTTCCCGGTGATCAGCCACGGCCACAGCGCCGCCGCATCGCTCGAGGCGCTCGATGCCTTGTTCAAGTTCGACGTCGAGCCCGCGCGCGTCGCCGCGATCATCATCGAACCGGTTCAGGGCGAAGGCGGCTTCTACGTCGCGCCGTTCGACTTCCTGCGCAGTTTACGTGCCGTATGCGACAAGCACGGCATCATGCTGATCGCCGACGAAATCCAGTCGGGCTTCGCGCGCACCGGAAAACTCTTCGCGATCGAACACGCTGGCGTTAAGCCCGATCTCATCGCGACGGCGAAAAGCCTCGCCGGCGGCATGCCGCTTTCCGGCGTCATCGGCCGCGCCGCCATTATGGACGCGCCCGACCCCGGCGGCCTGGGCGGCACGTATGCCGGCAACCCGATCGCCTGCGCCGCCGGTCTCGCCGTCCTCGAAGTGATCAAGGAAGAACGCATCCTCGAAAAGGCCTTGGCACTCGGCGACAAGCTGATGGCGCGCCTCAAACAAATGTCGTTGCGCAACGACCTGCCGCCCATCGACGACATCCGCGGCCTGGGCGCCATGGTCGCCTTCGACATCGTCAAATCCCGCGGCAGCCACGAACCCGACCCCGACCGCACCAAGCGCATGCTCGCCGAAGCGCTGAAACGCGGCCTGATCCTCTTGACCTGCGGCCTTTATGGCAATGGCGTGCGCGTGCTGGTGCCGATAACGGTGGAGGACAAAGTGCTGGATGAGGGCTTGTCGATTCTCGAAGAATCACTGAAGGCGGTGGCGTGAACCACGCCAAGAACGCAAACCAGCTCGTCATGGCCGGGCTTGACGATGGTGTTAAGGCATGATCCCCCGCTATTCCCGCCCCGAAATGACGGCGATCTGGTCGCCGGAAACCAAGTTCAAGATCTGGTTCGAGATCGAAGCGCACGCGGCCGACGCGCTCGCCGAACTCGGCGTCATCCCGAAGTCCGCCGCGAAGACGGTGTGGGACAAGGGCCGCAACGCCGTCTTCGACGTCGCGCGCATCGATGCGATCGAGCGCGAGGTGAAGCACGACGTCATCGCCTTCCTCACCCACCTCGCCGAAATCGTCGGCCCCGAGGCGCGCTTCGTGCATCAGGGCATGACCTCGTCCGACGTCCTCGACACCTGTCTTGCGGTGCAGCTCAAGCGCGCCGCCGACATCCTGATCGCCGACACCGACAAGGTGCTCGCGGCCCTCAAGAAGCGCGCCTTCGAATTCAAATCGACGCCCACCATAGGCCGCAGCCACGGCATCCACGCCGAGCCCACGACCTTCGGCGTCAAGCTTGCGGGCTTCTACGCGGAGTTCGAGCGCGCCCGCATCCGCCTCGTGCTCGCGCGCGAAGAAATCGCAACCTGCGCCATCTCCGGCGCCGTCGGCACCTTCGCGCAGATCGACCCGCGCGTCGAAGAACACGTGGCAAAGGCGATGGGCCTCAAACCCGAACCCGTCTCGACGCAAGTGATCCCGCGCGACCGCCACGCCGCGTTCTTCGCCGCCCTCGCCGTCGTCGCCAGTTCGGTCGAACACATCGCCACCGAAATCCGCCACCTGCAGCGCACCGAAGTCCTCGAAGCCGAGGAGTATTTCGCCGAAGGCCAAAAAGGCTCCTCGGCGATGCCGCACAAACGCAACCCGGTGCTGACGGAAAACCTGACCGGCCTCGCCCGCATGGTGCGCGCCTACGCGCAGCCCGCGTTGGAGAACGTCGCCCTCTGGCACGAGCGCGACATCTCGCATTCCTCCGTCGAGCGCATGATCGGCCCCGACGCGACCATCACGCTCGACTTCGCGCTGTACCGCCTGGCCGAAGTCGTCGACAAGCTCGTCGTCTATCCCGAACGCATGCAGCGCAATCTCGACCTCTTGGGCGGCCTCGTGCATTCGCAACGCGTGCTCCTCGCACTCACGCAAAGCGGGCTCGCGCGCGAAGAGGCCTATCGCCTCGTGCAACGCAACGCGATGCCCGTCTGGCAGAACATGCACCACGGCCGCACCGGCGCCTCGTTCCTCGACAACCTCAAAGCCGACGCCGACGTCGCAAAGGCTCTAAAACCCCGCGACCTTGAGGCGCTCTTCGATCTCGCCTATCACTTGAAGCACGTCGACACGATCTTCCGCCGCGTGTTCGGCGCTTGACGGCAAGGGGATAGAGGATGGGCACGCCGATCAACCTGGGCAGGATTTTCGGCGTCTACCTCCGCATCGACGTCACGCTCTTTATCCTGGCCGCGATCTTCATGCTCCAAGGCTTGCAGGGCTCGGGCCTGCAAGGCCTGTTCGACGAAGCCACATTCGTGGTTCTGCTGTTCTTCTGCGTCTTCCTGCATGAGTTGGGACACGCCGGCGGCGCCTATCTTTTCGGCATTCGCACGCTCGACGTCACGCTCACGTTCTTCGGAGGCTACGCGCGGCTTGCCAGCGTTCCGCGCCGCTCGATCGAGGACATCGTCATCGCTTTCGCGGGACCGGCCATGAATCTGGCGATCGCAGGCGCACTCTATCTCTGGCTCTACAGCCCCAGTTCGCTGTCCGCGCCCGACCATTCCTGGGGCATCGTCTGGGACCTGCAGCGCGCAAATCTGTTCTTAGGTGTATTCAATCTGCTGCCCGGCTATCCGCTTGATGGCGGCACCATCACGCGCGCCGTGCTGACGAACTTCATGCCGCGCAACCGCGCCAGGCTGATCGTGGGCTACATCGGCGCCGCGATCGGCTTTGTCTTCGTGGCCTTGGCCTTGCGCGGCGGCGGCCTCGGCTTCGGCATATTCTTCGGCTTCCTCCTGATCTACTGGGCGACAATGGAAATCCAAGCCGCCCGCTCGAGCCGCTTCTGATCGAAGCCTATTACCTCCGAGGTCATTGACGGCACCGCTACCGTCCCCTTAGCGTTGCGGCCACTGGGACAAATGCGGTCTCCCAGTCAGGCGCCACAAACGCTCAAGCACCGTTTGACCATGCCCCGAAAAGGGCGGTCGGACGCATGTTTTGAACCGGGCGCACCTCGCCCGTCGCGTCGCCGTCTCGGGGCCTTGTTGAGGAAACAAGGCAATGACCCTTGCTTTACCCGATCTTTCGCAACTCCCGATTCAGGCCAACCTGAGCGCTGTTGCTATCGTTCTGGTCGCGATGGCGGCCGTCGCGCTCATCGAGACCGCCATCCCGTTGCGTGCCCGCACACGGTGGTCCGTAAGGCATCTCGGTCCCAATCTCGCGCTCACCTTCATCACCTTCGCCACGAACATCGCCTTCAACATCGCGCTCGTCCTGACGCTCGCATGGTTTGAAACCATCGGCTTCGGCCTCGCGCACGGCCTTGCACTCCATCCGTGGGCGGCGCTTGTCGCAGCCGTCCTCGTGCTCGACTTCTCGACCTATGTCGCGCATATCGCGATGCACGAGATCCCGGGCTTCTGGCGCTATCACCGCGTGCATCACGCCGATCCCGCCGTCGACGTGACGACGACGATCCGCCAGCATCCCGGCGAAGGCATCATCCGCTACGCTTTCCTGACGCTCTTTGCGATCGCATGGGGCGCGGGCCCAGCCGCCTTCGCGATCTATCGCGTGTGGTCTGCCCTGCAAGGCCTGATCGAGCACGCGAACATCCGCCTACCGCTATGGCTGGACACGGCGCTCTCGCTCGTCATCACCTCGCCCAACATGCACAAGGTGCACCATTCACGTGATGCTCAGTACACGGACACCAACTACGGCAACATCACCTCGCTGTGGGACCGTCTGTTCTTCACCTTCACCCCGGCAAGGCGCGGGCTCGATATCGACTACGGCCTCGAGGGCTTTGACGAGCCCGCGGACCAGACCGCCTGGGGCCTCATCGCCTTGCCGTGGCGCGAGCGCGGGCGCACAGTTGAGGGAGCCGCACACGAGGAGGACATCGATGACGCAACCGATCGACCGCCGGCAACTGCTCGAAGCTTCAGCGGCAGGCGCACTGCTCGCAGCGACATCGACGATGGCGAGCGCAGCGCCAACGGGGACCCCGCCCATGAGCTATGAACCGAAGCCTCTGCCCTTCGACCCAAACAAAGTGAAGGGCTTGTCGGCCAAGCTTTTGACCAGTCATCACGACAACAACTACACGGGCGCGGTCAAACGCCTGAACGCGATCGAGGCGCAGCTCGCCGCACTCGACTGGGCGAACGCGCCGACGTTCCTCGTCAACGGCCTGAAGCGCGAAGAGCTGATCGCCGCCAATTCGATGATCCTGCACGAGCACTATTTCGGCGCGCTGGGCGGCAACGGCGGCGACCCCTCCGGCGCGCTCGGCACCGCGATCAAACGCGATTTCGGCGGCATTGATCGCTGGCGCGCCGAATTCGTCGCCATGGGCAAGGCCGAAGGCGGCGGTTCCGGCTGGGTGATCCTCAGCTATTCGCCGCGCGACAAGCGCCTGATGAACACCTGGGCCGCCGACCACACGACGACGCTGGCCGGCGGGCGGCCCGTGCTGGTGCTCGACATGTACGAGCATGCCTATCACATGGACTTCGGCGCCAAGGCCGCGGCCTATGTCGACGCCTACATGCAGGCGATCCGCTGGGACACGCCGGTGGAATTGTTCGATCGCTACGCGAAGGAGAGCTGAACGCAGGCCGCTGGCCATCTGATGGCTAACACGCAGGCGTCGCGACGATCTGCTTGAAAATGGCGACGCGCTTTGCTATCTAACAGCCACTGGGGACGCAGACTCCCCATCAGACGATTTCCGTCCAAGCTCTGCTTTGACCGACGCCTTCACGGGCGCGGGAGGAGCAATGGACGAAGCGAACACCCCCGCCAACACCAGGCATGCCACGACACCGCCGACGCTCGTTCTCGCGCGCGCCGACATCGCGGAACTGATGACGCTCGGCGACTACCGTGCCGCCGCCGACGAGGCGTTCAAAGCACAGGCGGAGGGCCGCGCGCAGTCCCCCGCACCTCTGCATATTCCCGTGGAAAATGGCGGCTTTCATGCAAAGGGCGCGCGCCTGCGCACGCGGCGCGGCGACTACGCCGCGGTGAAGCTCAACGGCAATTTCCCCGGCAATCCACAACGCAACGGCCTGCCGACGATCCAAGGCGCGATCATCCTCTCCGACGC
>JBGOVA010000037.1:0-23260 GCA_041477875.1 Micropepsaceae bacterium
CCGATGCCGAAGGCCGCGCCCATCAGGCCGAAGGCGGCGGGGCGTTTCTCTGGCGGGGTGATGTCGGCGATGTAGGCGTTGGCGGTGCCGAAGCTCGCCGCCGTCGCGCCCGAAATCGCGCGGGCGACGAAAAGCCAGCTCAGGTTCGGGGCGAGCGCCATGAGGATGTAGTCCAGGCCGAGACCCGTCATCGAAATGAGCAGGACGGGGCGCCGGCCGAAGCGATCGGACAGCGCGCCCTGGACCGGCGTGAAGACGAATTGCATCGCGGCCCACACCAGGCTCAAGACGCCGCCGATGCGCACGGCGTCGGAATGGGCGCCGTCCATGAAGCCTTCGACGAGCTTGGGCAGCACCGGAATGACCACGCCCATCGACAGCACGTCGAGCATGAGGACGATGAAGATGAAGATGACGGCGGCGCGAAGGCGCGGCGGGCGGGCAATCGGTGCGGCGTCGGTCATGGGAGATATTTAACCGAAAATGAAAATATCTGTCAAACGGGAACTATGGGCTCGAAAAGGCGCGCGGGTAAGCGACTTTCCATCTGTGACCGCCGACGGCGCCCGATTTGAGTTCAAGGGCCATGAAGGCCTCGCCGGTGTAAGGCGCGTCGAGGAGTTTCGCGAGGAGGGCCGAGAAGCCGAAGCGGGCGTAATAATTGGGATGGCCGAGGACCACGGCGAGTCCGCAGCCGGCGTCGCGGCAAGCGCTGAGCCCCGCGCGGATGAGGGCATCGCCGATGCCGCGGCGCTGAAGATCCGGGCGCACGGCGAGCGGCGCGAGCGCCGCGGCTCTGAGGAATTGCGAGGCGGATGTGACTTCGAGACGCGAGAAGAAGATATGACCGGTCAGGCTATCGTCATCGCCGAGCGCGACGAGTTCGCACACACAATCGCCGTCGCGGCGCAGCGCCTCGACGAGCCGCACCTCCGCGTGCGAGCCGAACGCGGCTCTGACCACCGCGGCGATCGCGGCGTCGTCCTGAGGTTCGCGCAGGCGAATGGCGATGTTCGTTTGCGCCTTGGTCATCGATCACGCAGGGTCAAGGCGTCGGCGACGATCTTGTTGTGGTCGAAGGCGAGCTTCTTGCCGCGCCAGTGGGCGACGAATTCGGCGGCTTGCGCGTCGTCGCCCGCTTTCGGTTCGGCGCCGTCGACGCGCATCAGGTATGCGACCGAGACGATGTGGCCGCGCGGGTCGCGCTTGGGATCGGAGTAGACGCCGATAAGGCGCTGTGATCGCGGTCGCAAACCTGTCTCTTCGTGGAGTTCGCGCGCGGCGGCGGCCTCGACCGTTTCGCCGACCTCGACGAAGCCGCCGGGCAACGCATAGCGGCCTTTAAACGGCGCATTCTTGCGGCGAATGAGGAGCAAGCGATCGCTGCGATCGAAGACGACTGCATCTGCGGCAAGTGCTGGCTGTTTTTTGGGCATGAAGGGTACTTCGAACGGTGGTTTCTTGTGTCAAAGGTGACAGCTGTCAGAGTCTACCAGGCTCTGTTTGGTTAAGCTCCTATTTACCCTTGTGCATCAATGTGTAAACGCGGGTCGAATGTGCTTGCCGCTCTTCCTCCGCCTGCTGATTGTCGTTACAAGGATTCAACTGGCGTCAGAGGGGCAGCGCGGCGTTCGCGTTTGGGGAGAGCATGCTCGCTTACGAGGAACTCAAGGGGTCTAGCGGACGGCAGATTTACTTCCGGCCGAAACGCTACGACGCGGGCGAACTCTTCGCCGGAATGCCGCCGAAAGTGTGGCTGAAGGCCGGCATTTTCCGCCTCAGCGACATCAGTCTTACGGGCATCTGCGCCAGCGCCAATCAAAGCGTCGATGCGGTGTTCGAAGCCGGCGAAGTGCTGCCGATGCTTGTGAAACAAGCCGGCCTCACGATCTTCGAAGGCAAGGCGCGGGTCATCCGCAGCGAGCGTTCGGTCTTCGGATCGAAGGTTGCGCTCAATCTCGTCGATGGGATCGTCGATTTTCATTCTCTGCTGCGGCGCAATGCGCAGGCGCGTATTTCGCAACAGCTCGCGACGCTCGAACCGCATGTCGGCGGGCTCGTTTCGCCGGAGTACCGGGCGCATTGCGCGGACGTGTTGCGCTTCCTGCGCGCGTACCGCTCGGTCGTCGAGGCGAGCACCAAGCCCTTCCCGAACCAGACGGCGGGCTTGAGCGCGGACGAAGCCTACGCGATGTGCGAAGAGCGCATCATACCGCAATGGCGCAGCTTGTGGCGCACCGGCAATCAGCTTGTCGCCGACGTGACGGCGGACAGGAAGCGGCTCGAGGCGGTGAAGGAGTACACCGAACTTGTCCTGACGCCGGAGCTCAATCACGGGCCGGTGTGGCGGCGCAGCTATTTCAAGCCCGCGGGCTATCCGGGCGACTTCGAGATCATGAACTACGTCTATGACTGGCAGCGTGAGGGCTCAGATGTCTATTCGCAGTTGATGCACCGCATCGGGCTCGACGTCGCGGAATGCATCGGCACGCGCATGCATGTTGTGCGCAAGGTCATCGGCGATGTGATCCGCGCGCGCGCGGAAGGCGCGCCGCCGGTGGGCATCTTGAGCCTGGGCTGCGGTTCGGCGCGCGAGGTGCAACTGCATCTGCAAGACCCGGAAGCGCCCAACGCGCCGGTCCAGTTCACGCTGATCGACCAGGAGCAGAACGCGCTCGCCTATGCCTACGACAAAGCCTATCCGCTGACGCTGAGCGCGAAACCGCTGGCGAAGGTGCAAGCGCTCAACGTGTCGTTCACCGACGTGCTGCGGGGCGGGACGTGGCTCAACGAAGTGGGGCCGCAGGACCTGATCTATTCGCTCGGCCTCATCGACTATCTGATCGACCGGCGCGCACGCGCACTGGCGGCGCGGCTCTACGAGCGGCTGGCGCCGGGCGGGCTCCTCATCATCGGCAACATGAACGAAACCGAGCTCAGCAACCTGTGGCCGATGGAATTCGTCACCGATTGGCACCTCTTCTACCGGACCGAGCGCGACATGCTGGCCTGGACCGACGCCATGGCCAACAACACCGCTTGGACCGAGACCGACCCGACGGGACGGGTGCGGCTGCTCTTCGTGCGCAAGGAAGCGTGAGGCACGCCCGCCGGCTCCTTCGACGAGGACAAAGCGGCGCATTTTCAAGACGGGCCTTCGCGGCGATACTCGACCGCGATGACTGAAGTCGGCACAGAATCTCGCATCTTGCGCGCGGTCGTGTTCGCGCTGACGGTGTTGGCGCAGCTGATGCTGCCTGCGATCGTGCTGCGCGCGGAGGCTATTGCCGGCGATTTGTGCGTGGCGCAAAGCGGCGGCGCGGATGCGCAAAAGTCGGGGCCGCATGCGCACGGCGAGCACTGCACGCAATGCCAGTTGCCGGCAGGCTCGACGCTGAGG
The DNA here is from genome assembly GCA_041477875.1 of Micropepsaceae bacterium. Lineage (GTDB taxonomy): Bacteria > Pseudomonadota > Alphaproteobacteria > Micropepsales > Micropepsaceae > SZUA-430. The sequence goes on from JBGOVA010000037.1 coordinate 3,401, forward strand.
CCGCCGGACCTTCGGATCGTCGAGCCCGCACTGCGTGCGGCCGGCCCGGCGTCTCTACCGGAAATCGCGGCGCGGCCGGCCCTCTTGCGGCGCGCACAGCCGCCGCCCACGGGCCCGCCAGTCTCCTGATCAAAGTCGATTGAAGCGTGCCGATGCATGCCCTGGTTTGGGTTCGCGGCGGCACATGATGTTGCGAGATTCCAGGAGATTCGAATGCCAAACCTTCGTTGCGTGAGGCTCGTTGCCTTCGCGTTTGCCGCCGTGTTTGCGATGACCGCGACCGCCCTGTCGCATGAGTATGTGTCGGGCCAAATCAAAGTGGTCCACCCGTGGGCGCGCGCGACGGCGCCGGGTGCGACGACGGGCGTGGGCTATATGAAGATCATCAATCAAGGCGCGACGCCGATCCGTCTCTTGGGGGGAAGTACGCCTGCCGCCACCGCGGTCGAAATCCATGCCATGTCGATGGACGGCGGCGTGATGCGCATGCGCCCGGTCGGTGAAGGTCTCGTGGTGCCCGCGCGCGGCCAGATCGAACTGAAGCCCGGCAGTATTCATCTCATGCTGATCGGCCTGAAGCATCCGTTGGTCGAAGAGGATCTCGAGCCGCTGACGCTCAATTTCGACGGCGGCGTCCGTGTGAATATCGAACTCTATATCGAGAGCATGGGGGCCGCCTCCGGCGGTCACGGGCACTGACATGCTGCGCGTTATCCGTTATGGCGCCGTGGCGCTGATCGCCGTGCTGGTTCTGGGATCTCTCGCTGTCGGGCTCGGATGGCTCCAGAGCGGACGCTCGCCATTGCCGACGGCGGGCGGGCCGGTTGTGGCGTCTTTCCATCTCATCGATCAGGCGAACAAACCGGTCAGCGAGCACGATGTCCTGGGCCGGCCGGCCGTGGTGTTCTTCGGCTTCACCTATTGCCCCGAAGTTTGTCCGACCACGCTTGCGTCGTTGACCGGGCTTTTGGGACGCCTGGGCGCGCCGGCGGATCGCCTCGGCGTTTTCTTCGTGACCGTCGATCCGGCGCGCGATACGCCGCCGGCGCTTGCGAGCTATCTGTCGTCGTTCGATCCGCGCATTCGCGGGTTGACAGGGGCGCCCGATCAGATCGCGGCGCTCGCCAAGTCGCTCGGCGTCTACTACGCGCGCGTCGAGGTCCAGGGCGGGGGGTACACGATGGACCACACAGCCTCGGTGTTCCTGCTCGACGCGCAAGGCCGTTTCGTCGGTACGATCGCGTACGGCGAAAACAGCGACGCGGCGCTGGCAAAGCTGCGGCGCTTGGCAGGCGGCTGACTAAGGCGCGGAGACGACGGCCGCGTCGAAGGTCAAGGTTGCGAAGTCGCTGGTGAAACGTGCGCCTGCGTTTTTTGGCGCGGCGATGATCACCGCGCTCAGCAGCACCGGTCCGGTGAGGCCGGGCGGGAGGGCAACGGCGCCATCCTGGTCGGTGTGCTGAACGGTTCGGGCGCCGTCGTGCCGGAAGACCGCGACCGCCGCGTCGCGCAGCGGCGCACCTGCGTTGAGGAGGCGAAACTTCGGTTTATCGGTGCCAAGGCTTTCGGCGACGGCGACGAACTCGACCTTCAGTCCCATGGGGCGGGCCAGAACGACGGGCGGCGTGCAGGATGCGACGCAGACCACGGTCTTGGCATATTTCGTGTAGGACTCTTTCCAGTGCCGCGGCTCGGGCAGTGCATCGTAGGCGGCCCGCAGACTCGGCGGCGCATCGATTTCGGCAAAATATTCGGCGACCTGATCGGGCGTGAGATCGATATCGTGCGCGGGCAATTCGACCGACGCCACGTACGTGCCGGGCTTCTTGGCCTTGAGAGAGAGTTTGAGCGCCGTTGCGGTTTCGGCCAATGGCTTGAGCGAGGCTGCGGCGTCCGGGCCGTCAACCCGGACTTTGGCGACGCGCGCCTTCTTTATTCCGTAGCCAAGCGTGGGAAATTTCTCGGCGCTCGTCAACGAGATCGCGACCGGCGCCGGCGAGGTGAAGTTCTCGGGCAGCAAATAGGTGTCGTGGGCGCTTGCGGACCCGGCCAGTATCAGCGCTGCCGCGGCGGCAGCGAAGGGCGACAGACCGGGTGTCGTTCGAGATTGTCTCAACGCTCTGTTCCTCGGGTAGGCAGCGCGCCGCCTTGTCACGTGCGACGGAGCTGATTCACATCAGGCGCGAAGATAGACCGGATAGCGCTACGACCAAACGTCATGTCGATCTCGTGCTTCCGAGATCAACCCGCTTGCAGCATTTCGGTGTGCTGCTTGGCCGTGCCGACGCGAATGCGCGAGGCGGGGAGGTCGACGCGCACGGTCGTGCCGCTGTTGACTTGGCTCGCAAGCTTGAGCGCGCCGCCGTGGATCTCGATGACCTTCTTCGAATAGGGCAAGCCCAAACCGGTGCCGCCGTGACGGCGCGACAGCGCGCTTTCGACCTGCTCGAAGGGGCGCAGGACGCGATCGAGGTCTTTTGCAGCGATGCCGATGCCGGTGTCCTTGACCACGAGTGTCGCGCCGGTCTCGCGCGAAACGCGGATGTCGATGGTGACGCGTCCGCCGACCGGCGTGAATTTGACCGCGTTCGAAATCAAGTTGAGGGCCACCTGGCGGATCAGGCGTTCGTCGGCGTAGACCTCGAGGCCGCTGCGATCGGGCGTGAATTCGATCTTGATGTTGTTCTCGTGCGCCTTTTGCGCGCACATCTTCAGGGTCGATTCGACCACGCCGCTGAACTCGAAGGTTTTCTCAAACAGCTCGAGCTTGCCGGACTCGGCTTTGGCCAGGTCGAGAATGTCGTTGATAATCGCCAAGAGATGCGCGCCGCTGTCGTGAATGTCGGCGGCGTATTCCTTGTATTTCGGCGAACCCAAGGGGCCCATCATCTGCTGCGCCAGCATTTCCGAGAAACCGAGGATGGCGTTCAACGGCGTGCGCAACTCGTGGCTCATGACCGCCAGGAATTCGCTCTTGGCCCGGTTGGCGGCTTCCGCTTCGTCGAGCAGAAGCTTCATCACGTGATTCTTTTCTTCGATGATCTTCTGCGCGATGTAATTGTTGCGGATGTGGGTTTCGAGGATGTAGCTGCAGAACAGGCCGACGCCGGTCGCCATGCCGAGGAAGAAGTTATTCGAGACGTAGCTTTCGGTCGGGATCGGGTTGATGAACAGGCTGACGAGTTGGTAGCTCGCCACGATCGAGATCGTGATGAACATCGAGTAGGAAAAGCGCAAGCCCAGCAGGCTGCCCGAATAGATCACCACCATGATCAGGCCGGCATAGTACTGGCTGTTGAACGGCGGGCCCAATACTGCGGTCATGAAGACAACGCCGAGACCGCCGGCGCTCATCGCGGCCGCAAGGGCGGGCTGGACGTAGCTTTCAAAACTTTTGGTGAAGGACAGGCCCAGGATGACGAGCATGACCGGTACGGCAAAACCGTAGCGGATCAGCCACAGGACAGGACGATATTCCTCGCTGATCATGGCATCCAAAATGCCGAACGCAGAATAAAGCACAACCGCCGCGAGCAAGTAGAGCCTAATGAAGAAAATCGACGACGCGAACGACCGCGCGGAGAAGTCTCGTTCGACCCCCCGGTTCTTGAACACGAGCAGAATGCGGTTCAAAGCGAACCGCATTGCCCCCGCCTCTGATTGCTCGGCGCGCACGTCTTCCCGTCCCACCGACCCAGCACTTTATCCGGCCGTGCGAAATCTTAGAGGGAAGCCAGTTAAGGATGGTCTTATGCGCGCGCTTCTTTAGCCTTTGCTAACCTTGTCTTTTCCTTACTTTTCTTGACTCGCGCGCAAGGGCCGTGAGAGCGTCCGGCAGGTAATTGTTGGGGGCGGCGTGCTGGGTAAGCGCCGCGCGACGGGCGTCGAGCGAGCATCGGCGGTTCTCGCGCTTTTGGTCACGGCGATTGGGGTAGTGCCGATTTGGGCCGATGGCGCCAAAGCGGCCGGCTTTGCACTGCGCGAATACGGGTACGATGCGGCGGCGACCTCATTCGCGGGCGCCAGCGCCCAAGCCGATTCGCCGGGATTCCTGGCCTACAATCCGGCGACGAGTTCGGGTGTTGCGGCGTGGGACGCGCAGTTCACGCTGAACGCGATCTATCCGACGTCGGACGCGACGTTTTCCGTCGCGACCACGTCGGTCGGGACCAACACCGGCGGGTCGGCAGCGCCGGAAGACTTCATCAAGGACGCCTACGAGCCCGGCCTCGCACTGCGCATCCGCTTGGCCGACGATTGGACGGCAGGGGTCGCGGTGAGCGCGCCATGGGGCTTGGGCACGCGCTACAACCGGGGTTGGGCCGGACGCTACTACGCGATCGAATCGAAGCTGATCACCGTGAATGTGGCGCCGTCGCTGGCCTATCGGGTGGCGGAGAATTTCGTTTTGTCGGCAGGACTGCAGATCCAATATGCCGAGGGTACACTTTCGAACGAGATCGATTTCGGCACGCTGGGATTCGTCAACGCGGTGCCCGGCGCGGTGCCCGGCGCGCAAGACGGTTTCGTCGAGTTCAATGCCGACGATTGGGCGCTGGGCTATGTGCTGGGCGCACTGTGGACGCCCTCGCCGGACGTGTCGCTCGGGGCGTCGTATCGTTCGAAGATCGAACACACCCTCGAGGGCAAGATCGATTTTTCGTTGGATTCCGCAGGCGTCGGTGCAGTGCTCTCCGCGGTCAGCGGCGCCTTCGTCGACACGCGCGGGCGCACGGATTTGACGCTGCCGGCGGTGGCATCGCTTGGCGCAACGCTGGCGATTTCACCCGAAGTTTCGCTGTTGGCGGAGGCTGGGTTCACCCAGTGGAGCGAACTCAGCGAACTGCGCGTGCGCTTCGCCAATCCGTTCCAACCCGACAACGTGCAACTTTACGATTGGAAGGACACCTGGCTCGGTGCGGTCGGCGTGCGGTATCAGCCCGATCCCGACTGGACCTTCCGCACCGGCGTCGCGTTCGACGAAAGCCCGACGCGCGACGGGACGCGCGATCCGCGCATTCCCGATTCCGACCGCACGTGGATCGCGTTCGGCGTCGAGCATCGGCTGACGGACGGGGTGGCCCTGAACGTCGGCTACGCGCGGTTGATGTTCCCGGACGAGCCGATCGGGCTCAGTGCGACGACCTCGGGCAACGAGGCGCGGGGAAATCTTATCGGGCGCACCGATGCCGACGCCGACATGATCTCCATCCAGCTGACGATGAGATGACGCGTTAACGATCTTCTGCTCTCGCCCCACCGGCGCCGCTTCGGTTCCTTGTTCGCAGACGTGATCGTCGATATACTTAATCGATCGTTAACGCGCAGTCGGGACCATCGATGGCAAGCCGGATCGACCGTATGTCGCTCGCGCCCTACGCGCAGCGCTCGGTATTGTTTTCGACTTCCGTGCTGATCCTCGACCTCGTCGTCTATGCCGCGATGGTCTACGGCGCGATCGCGGCCGACGCGATCTGGCTCAAGCTCCTCTTTTCGTTCGCCGCGGGGACGATGATCGCACTCGCCGCCATCGCCGGGCACGACGCGGGGCACCAGAGCTTCAGCAACAGCAAGAGCGTCAACCGGTTCTTCGGCACGCTCGCGTTCCTGCCGGCGCTGCATCCGCTCTGCCTGTGGGAGCACCACCACAACCGCGTCCATCACCGCTTCGCGGCGCAGCTGGGCGTCGACAACGCCTTTCCGCCGATGACGGTGGACCAATACCGCGCGGCGTCGACTTGGCAGCGTGCCCACTACCGCTTCATCCGCAGCCTGTGGGGCCAGCCCTTCTTCTATCTGATCGACATCTGGCTTTTCGACATGTGGCTGCCGTTCCTCAAGAACGCGCCGGCGATGACGCGGCGGACGTGGTTCGACTTGGGCGTGGTCTATGCCTATTTCGCGGCGTTCATCGCGGGATGCACCTATCTGGCGTGGAGCCTGCACGGCGGCGGGTGGCCGGGCGCGGCTTTGAATGCCGTCGTCTTCGGTTTCGCCATCCCGTTCGTGATCTGGAACGCTTTCATCTCGTTCCTTTCGATCGTGCAGCATACCGGACCCGACGTGCGCTGGTCCTTGCCGACGGGGCAACCGTCGACCGTCGAGCAGTCGCTGGCGGGAACGGTGCACATCGTGTTCCTGGAATGGGTCGACCGGCTATTTCACCGCATCATGCAGCATCAGGCGCATCACGTTCACGTGGGTATTCCGTTGCAGCGGCTGAAGGCGGCGCAGGCCGCCGTGGCCGAGGCAAACGACGGAAAACTGGTGCACGTGTGGACGCCCGCCTATCACTGGCAACTGACGCGCACGTGCAAACTTTATGACCATCGGCGCCATCGCTGGTGCGGGTTCGAGGCGGCGGAGCAGGCACCGGAGACGGTGAAGGACCTCGCGGCCTGATCGTCCGCCGCCGGCACTCACAACTTTCTTGGAGAGCACGATGTTCGTCACACTCGGCGATCAGCGCATCTTTTTCGATGTCGTGGGCGAAAAGCTTGCGATCGAGGGCCCACGCATGCGCGAGAAGCCGACTTTGATCGTGATGCATGGCGGACCGGGGTTCGATCATACGGGCTTGCGGCCCGACTTCGACGAATTCGCCGACATCGCGCAGGTGATCTACATCGACCATCGCGGCAACGGGCGCAGCGTGCCGAGCGACCCCAAGACCTGGACGCTGGCGCAGTGGGGCGACGACGTGCGCGCGTTGTGCGATGCGCTTGGAATCGAAAAGCCGATCGTGTTCGGGCAATCGTTCGGTGGAATGGTTGCCCAATCCTATGCCACGCGGCATCCCGATCATCCGCGCGCCGTCATATTTTCGAGCACGGCGGCGCGCATGGACTTCGACGCCAGTCTTAAGCTGTTCGAGGCGAAAGGCGGGGCGGGTGCGCGCGCGATCGCCGAGCGGTTCTGGCAGTCGGGGAAAGATGAAGAATTCGACATCTACATGCAGGTGTGCATGCCCCTCTACAACACGACGGTGCGCCCGGGCGGGACCGAGGCGCGGCAGCGCGCGATCATGCGGCGCGAGGTTTATCGCCACTTTTCGCTGCCGGGGTGCGAGATCCATCGCATGGATTTCCGCGCAGCGCTGAAGGCGGTGGCGTGTCCGGCGCTTGTTCTCGGCGGGGCCGAGGATCCGATCACGCCGCCTCATTTGGCGCGCGAGATCGCCGATTTCATCGATGACAGGCTGGTGACGCTTGAGGTATACGAGGCCTGCGGGCACGGTGCGTTTCGTGACAGTCCCGGGACAGTTTTCCTAACAATCCGTAGGTTTATCGAGAGCGTCAGCGTTTGACGGATTGCACGCTTGCAATGCTACATAGTTAATCCGTACGGGCGGAGCCGAATTGATTTCCGTTGTAGTGGTGATCACATGGCGTCATTCGCACGCTTGTGGTTTACAACTTAAGTCATATGTCGCATTCTAATTGGAGTTAGCTCCTGATGAATGTGTACATAAGATCGGGGCCGAGGGGCGGCTAATTCTGGGGTTGCCGCTCCAACGAGCACCGGCGTTGCCGGTTGAGCGCGTCTTCGTCTCGAACACAATGCGGGGGGCATTGGTGGAAAGCACTATTGTTTGGCTGATCGACGCGCATCCGCTGTTGCGCTCGGGATTGCGTGCCCAGCTCGACGGCAAAGGTTTCGAAGTGGCGGCGGAAGCCGGCACCATCGACGAGATCGCGCGTAACGGATCGAGCGGTCCGGCGCCGCATCTGATCATTCTCGATTTCGCGCTCGGCGCGGATGCGCTCGCCGCGTTGAAGGCGTCTCAACCACAGGCGCGCACGGTGATCTTCGCGGAAGCCGCGGAGCTGTCGCATCTCGCCGACATGTTCAGCGCGGGGGCGGACGGTTATCTGCTCAAGAGCATTTCGGCGAACGCGTTGATCGAATCGCTCAAGCTCGTCACGCTCGGCGAGAAAGTATTCCCAAGCATGCTGACGGATTTCTTGGGCGCGATGCGCACCAGCCAGGGAACGCACGAGCGCGTGCGCGTGGGCGACGTCGCGCTGTCGCAGCGCGAGATCGACATCATCCGCCGCCTCGCCGACGGCAATTCGAACAAGACGATCGCCAAGGAGCTTTCGATCACCGAGGCGACCGTGAAGGTTCATTTGAAGACGGTGCTGCGCAAGCTGGGCGCCACGAACCGCACGCAAGTCGCGATCTGGGCGGTCCAACACGGGCTCACCAACAACGGCAGCAACAGCGGCGGTGCGCGCGGCAACGGGCGCCAGAAGCCGCTGTAAAGAAGCCCGCGATCGTCCTAGAGTCTAGGCCTGGCGCCGTTTTCTCGCGCCTCGGCAGCTAGCTGTGCGGCTGAGTGAATGTCGGCGTCTGCTCAAGTTCGGGGTGCGGGCGGAACTTAGGCATCAGCGTCAGATCCGGTGCGGTTTCGCTGCGACGCGCGGGTCCGCGCACACGCGCAAGGTAGTAGGCGCCCGCCGTCCAGCTGTCGACCGCGCCGCCGTATCCGAGTTCGATAAAGCCCGACACACGATCAGTCCACGCGGACACGGCATAACCCGGTGCGAACAGCCGGTTATAATCGGCGGCGTAGTTTGCGAACGACGCCGTGGCGAGCGCGCTCGTCAAGAAGCGGTATCCGTAGGCATCCGCGTTGCTCGAGCGCGCGCCGAAGCGGTCGCGGTAATCCGGCGATGCAACAGGCGGCGGCGGCACCGGCGACATCGAGCTTGCGCCCGTTGGCGTGAGCGAACCGCCCAAACTCGGCACCGACCCGGCGGCATCCGCGCCGCCTGGCGATGGGATCTGAACGAACGATAACGATGTTGTCGATGCCGCGATAAGCGGGCCGTCCGGGCTTGGGAATGAGTATTGGTCGGAGGCGTGCGCCGCTGTCGACACCAACAGCGCCGCCGCGGTTGTGACGGCTGTCGCAATGTTGCGATGAGAGATCATGGTGTCCTCCGGGCGGCGCGGATGGTCGCGGGAGCGCGACTCGATCACGAAGCATGACAAATGCACCGGGCCGCGTGAAGCGCTTCCGTGCGTGTACCTCCAAAGAGAAGTTTATCTCTGTTTGGCGCGGCGGCGATCTTTACTTGGAAGAATTTCGCCGCACGCGGCTTTACCGCATCTCTTTTGCTGTCCGTGTGGGTTGTTTTCAACTTGGCCGGGTACCCGACGGTGGTACGCCGGAAGGGATAACCCTTCGACGGCTGTCGTTTTCGCCCGGGTGTCTCGCCGTCGGGGTAATTCGGAAGGCGCGAGAAGCCTCACCTTAGTCTCCAATGCGTGGACGCACCGCAACCCATAGATTGCCGTGAAATCCGCAGAGCGCGAGGGCACTGACACTTTCGCGACGCGGACCATTGGGGTGGGCAACGCATGAAACGCCTTACGGGACTGGCGCTGGGACTTCTGGTTTCGACTTCTCTTACCTCGTGCGCGGGCCTGGCGCCCGGCGACGCGACGGGCGTGAGACCGCTGATCGTCTATCCGGTGACGAGCAACGACACGCCCTACAGTCAATGCTTGCGCAAGCTTCAAACTGTTGCGGCGGACAACTTGCCTGTGTTTGCAGTCGGTGAGGTGGCCGACAAGACGGGCCAAATCGCGTACTACGACAAGTCGGGCGCGTCGGTGACGCAGGGCGCCGCCGAAATGGTGATGAGCGCGCTCTACAAGACCGGCAAGGCGCATTTGGTCGAGCGCTACGATCTGCGCATTCCTCTTGCGGAAGTGAAACTTGCCGAACAGAACAGATTGAACCGTCCGGTGAGTGCGTTCGGGCAGCTGCCGTCGACGGATTTCATCATCGTCGGCGCGCTGACTGAGCTCAACTACAACATCGTGACGGGCGGCGTCGGCCTGCGGGTCGCGGGCATCGGCGCCGGCGCGCGCATGGCGGTCGTCAACGTCGCGCTCGACCTGCGCGTCATCAACACGAAGAACTGGGCGGTGTCCTACGTTTCGTCGCTGCAGAAGCAAATCTACGGCTACGAAGTCGATGCGGATATCTTCCGCTTCTTCGATACGACCTTCGTCGAACTTCAAGCCGGCCACGTGCGCAACGAGCCCCTGCAATTGGGCGTTCGTTCGGTCGCCGAAATGGCCGTCTATCAGATCATGACCGACTTTTTGAGACTACCGAGGGATCCGAGCTGCGCCCTCGTGGAGAACGACCACGTGTCGTCCTACTTAGAGCAGCTCAAACCCAATGGGGAGACCACTAAATGAAAGCGCTCAAGAGTGCGAGGACCCTGGCGGCCAGCCTCGGCGTACTCGCAGTGGGTGCCATGGCCGCCACACCGGCCTCGGCATTCGATACAGTGAAGTGGAGTTGGTACAAGCACATCAACGAGTGGGTGAATATCAACGCCTGCATCCAGCTGGACGTTAAGATCACCGGCATGGTGGAAGTCGAGAAGCTGCAAATCTTCCTCGGCGACGTGAAGGCGACGTCGTACGTCGCTCACATCTACAACACGCCTTTCTATCCGGTCGTCGATACGAAGAAGGACGATCATCACGGCGGCGACAAGTATCCGTCGATCTACGGCGACAAGAGGGATGATCACAACAGTCAGCAGACCTACGCCGTCGACGATACGAACTACTACTATCGTGACGCCAAGAGTTCGCGTCACGACTATGAGCACGAGCTGAAGCTGCATGATCGCGGCGGCGAACCCGACTTCGACAAAGTCAACGTGAAGCCGTTGGATGCGAGGACGCAGCTGCCAATTGTTCTCAGCCAAGCCCAAGCGATCGGCAACAATCAGTCGATCACGTCGGACGTTCCGGTGTTCCTGCATGACGGCCAATTCCTTGCCAATGTGAAGGACCACGAACGGAAGGATCACTACAATCCCGAGACCATGCTGTCCGCAGTTGGCGGCGCTGGTCCGTCGAGCCTTGACGTCACCGGCATCCACAATGGCCCCGGCGGCAATTCGAACACGCTTATCGCTCTGCTGTTCGGCATCGGCGCGATCAACCACGATCTGACGAAGGCCGATATTACGGCGAAATCGGACGTGTACGACGTTCACAACGTGAGCGTGGATAGCTCGGCGACTGCTATCGGCAACAATATCAGCGTGAACCTGGCATCTAACACTGCCAGCAATCACGTTCTGATTGCCGACATCACGCAGTTTGCGCTTGCCAACGTTACGGCTGAGTCGTCGGTGAAAGACGTCACCGCGACCGGTTACGAGAACATGCGTCAACTGACGACAGATACTCTTCAGACTATCAACGGCGTAGAAAATACGCCCGTGTCCGTGCCGACGCCGTGGATCAGTTCGGTCGCGACTGCGGTGGGCAACAACGCCACTATCTCAGTCGGCAACATCACGACGAACTACGTGGCGCCGAAGACTTCGCACTAATTTGATTACTCTGGGCGGCGAACGAATCGCCGCCCAGAGACTTTCACAATTCATTTTCGCAAGGATGATCAGGATGAGCGCGATTTTGAAAAAGCTGACGCTGGGCGTGGCAGTCGGAAGTTTGTCGCTGATCGCGGCCAAGGCCGCTTACGCAGACGACCCGTTGATGGGTCGTACACCATGGAATTTTCAGGCGCAGGACCGCGCGGGACTTGCCGTCGTGATCAAGAGCATCGAAGACGGCGGTATCGGTGGGAGCGGCGGGGAGACGATCATCTGCGGCGGCACGAGCGGCGCGAGCGGCCAGGGCGCGACGGGCAGCGGCGCATCTTCGACCGCAAACAGCAGCTGCATCATCGTCAACGGTTCGCCCGGGACGCAGATCAACAACCCGCAAGAATCGGACGGCAACCAATCATCGAGCAGCAGCGCCGATTCGAAGACGACAAACAAAAGCAGCAAGGGCAGCATCGACGAAGTTTCGGCGATCCTTCACGGAAACAAGCAGGGTCTGTAGCGGTAACAGAGGCCGCGCTTCCCAAGTCTCAAGGCAAGAAAAAGCCCCGTGACCGATTGGTTCGCGGGGCTTTTTCTTTAGCCGCAATCCGCGTCGGCTGAGTGGGTTACGGGACGACGCCCAGTTTCTGCAGTTCGTCGTCGACGTTTGCGTTTATTCCGCGCGCCTGTTTCAGGTCGTCCTTGCCATCGCCGTCGCTCAAGCGCGACTTCGCCACGCCGCGCGCAAAGATGGCCTGGTAGTAGGTGGGTTTGCGCTGGATCGCGGCTTCGTAGTCGGCGAGCGCACCTTTGTAGTTGTCGGCGTGATAGGCAATCAGGCCGCGAATAAAGTATGACGGGGCAAAATCCGGCCTGATCTTCATGACCTCTTCCAGGTCGGCCTTCGCCTTCTGTTCGTCGCCTTGGCCGAGCAGCGTGAGCGCGCGCTGAAACAGGAACTCGGGTTTCCGTTCGAAGGTCAGAGCCTTGTTGTAGTCGGCCAACGCCAGGTCGAATTGGTGCGATATATAGTAGGCGCCGCCCCGTGAGGCGTAGAAATCACCCTCGTGACCGTGGTGAATCTTGCCCGAGTTGATGACCTTGGTGCAGGCCGCAGCCTGATCGTCCGGTCCGAGCGCCTCGGCCCCGACGCACGCACGCACGTCGTATTCCGTGACCGATCCTGCCTTCGGCGTCGCCGGCTTCGGCTTTTGCTTTGCCAAAGCCGGTGCCGCCGCGAGAGCCCATGCCAGCGCCAATGCGCAGGCTGCACGGGCCACATGAGTTCGCGTCCGCATGGGCTATTGGCCGGGCTTGTTCAACAGGGCGAGCTGGTCCTTGGCGGGCTTGTTGTCCGGCGCGATCTTGAGGACGGCTTCGAAGTCGGCCTTCGCCTTGTCCTTGTCGCCCTTTGAGGCCAACAGGACGCCGCGATTGAACAACGCTATAGGTTGGTTCGCATCCATCTCGATCGCCTTGTTGAGGTCGGCCAGCGCGTTCACCTTGTCGCCGATGGTGAGATAGGCACCGCCGCGCGCGGCGTATGAGGTCGCGTCCTTCGGGTCGAGCTCGATTGCTTTGTTGAAGTCGGCAACGGCGCTCTTCGCGTCATGCTTGCTGAGGTAGACCATGGCGCGGTTGTTGAAGGCGACCGACGAATTTGCGTCCTCGGCAATTGCGGCATTCAGGTCGGCCAACGCCAGATCGTACTTGCCTTGCGCCACATAGACCGATGCGCGCGCCTCCAACGCGCGGGCGAAGGTCGGCAATATTCTGAGGGCCTCATTGAAGTCAGCGAGGGCCTTCGTGTTGTCGCCCGTGTGCATATAGGCCGCGCCGCGGTTGTAATAACCGCCGGCCTTGGCGTCCGGCGTGACGTTCACGCTCACGATCTTGGTGCAGGTGTTGATGATCTCGGCCCATGTTCCGTGCGTTTGCCCAAAGCACACTTGGGCCGCTGCGTTGAGTTCGGGTGTCGCCTTTTCCGCCACTGCTGGCGCCAGAGAGGCCGCCATTGCCGTTGAAATAATTCCTATCGTCGTGGAAATGCGCATGGTTTTCCTGTGGAGTTGACCGGTCGCCCACCGCCCGGAATTTGGGCGAATGATCGCTAAGCCACCGTCGCCCCACAAGCGAGGGTTGATGTAGGCGGCTTGGCCAAACGGGGTACTTCGTTCGGGTCGCGAGTCCGCGACCGAGAACCGCGCTAGTCCTGTGCCTGCTTCGCGTCGCGTAGGCGCTGGCGGGCGGACGTCCGGATCGTAGCCTCTGGCGCCGCGGCTAGGATGCGGCCTCTGATCTCGGCGCGCTTTTCGTGGATCGTCGCGATCGCCGGGCCCATCGGGATACCGACGTCGACGAGGACGGCTTCGGCGAGTTGCAGACTTGCCTCCACCGTTTCCGGCACGACGTCGGTCGCGCCGATGCGGTAGAGCTCGCTGGCGTGGCCGGCGTCGCGGGCGCGGACGATGATTTTCAGGTCGGCGCGTTCGGCGAGCGCGAGGCGCACCACCTCGCTTGCCGCTTTGGGTGCGTCCATCGTGATGACGAGCGCGCGCGCGTTCGCGATGCCACAGCGGCGCATGAAATCCGGATTCTTCATGTTGCCGAAATAGACGGGTTTTCCTTCGTCGCGTGCGCGCGCCACCGTGTCCGCGCTTGCGTCGACGCCGATATAGGGGAGGTCGTGCGCTTCCAGCAGCGAGGCGACGACGCGGCCGACGCGGCCGAAGCCCGCGACGATCACGCGCGGGATTTCGTCCTCGGGCACAGGCATGAGCATTGCCGGATGCGGCTCGGCCGGTTTGGCGAGACGCGGTTTGAGCCAGCCGCCCAGCGCGTGAAGCAACGGAATCGCGGCCATCGTCAGCGCGACGATGATGAGTACGAACGATGCCGTTCCCGGATCGATCAGGTTCAGACCCGCCGCCAGCGCCACGATGACGAAGGAGAATTCGCCGCCCGCGCCCAAGATCAATCCGCTTTGCACGCCGGTGCCGGGGCTCACGCCGAAGGCGCGCGCGAGGGGCGCGACAATGAGTGCCTTGAGCGCGACCAGACCCAGCGCCGCGATCGCGACGGCTGTCGGATCGGCGACAATGCGCTCGAGGTCGACGTTCATCCCGATCGAAATCAGAAAGACGCCGACGAGCAGCCCCTTGAAGGGCTCGATCATCACCTCGATCTGGCGGCGGTATTCGGTTTCCGCGAGGAAGAGGCCGGCGATCAGCGCGCCCATGGCCATGGACAATCCGGCCGCGGCGGTCGCGAGGCTCGTGCCCATGATCACGAGCAGGCAGGCCGCCATGAACAGCTCGGGACTTTCCGTCCGCGCGACGCGGCGGAAGAGCGGGCGGAGCGCGATGCGGCCGACGAGCAGGATCGCGGCCACCGCTAAGGCGGCCTGGAAGATCGCGGTCCCGAGTTGCGCAAAGAGCGAGCCTTCGCCGCGCGCGCCCAGGACGCTGACGGCAAAAAGGATGGGGACGACGGTGATGTCCTGAAAGAGCAGGATCGCAAAGCTCACGCGGCCCGTCGGCGCCGACATTTGCTTGTTTTCCGACAGAACCTGAAGCACGACCGCGGTCGACGACATCGCAAGCGCCATGCCCAGAACGACCGCGGCGGCGGTGTCGTTCAGGATGAGATAGGCGATGGCGCCGATCGCCGTCGCGCTGACCACCACCTGCAAGGCGCCGAGGCCGAAGACGAGCTTGCGCATGACGCGCAGGCGATCGACCGAAAGCTCGAGGCCGATGGTGAAGAGAAGCAGCACGACGCCGAACTCGGCGACGAGGGCGATGTCCTCCTTGTCGCCGATGGTGATGTAGGCAAGCCACGGCGCGTGGTCCGTCAGCGCGCCCAGGCCGAACGGGCCGACGACCATGCCGATCAAGATGTAGCCCAGGACCGGGCTTACCTTGAGCGAGTGAAAAATAGGCACGACGACCGCGGCGGCGCTGAGAACAATCAGCGCATCCTTGAAAATCGCGGAATCGACGGGCGTCGTCATATGGCGATGATTTCAGCATGGACGTGCGCGTGTCCATGTCGAAGGTGTTGGCGCGCTCGGTTTAACCGGCCAGAGCGTCCGCATCCTTCTCCCCTCTCCCTTCCAGAAGTTGGAAGGGAGAGGGTGATGACGCGTCGACTATGCGTTGAGGTCCTCGCGGCTCACACCGTCGAAATTCAGGACGAGGTCGGGGCCGTAGGCGAGGCTGGGGGTTTGGAACCCGGCTTTGAAATCGCCTTCGAGGACGCGTTTCACGATGCCGAGGCCCGTCATCGTGGTCAGCGTGTAGCCTTCGGGCGTGCGCATGCGCGTGCGCACCGTCGTGCCCGAACCGTTGCGCCCGACGCCGACGAGCACCGCGTAGCCGCGCTTGCGGTCGGCTTCGCTCGGGCCTTCGGGCTGGCGGTCGATTTGGCGCTTCAAGATGGACTGCATGAAGGAGAGGCCGAGGAAGGCTTTCACGAAACCCGGCATCTTGAGCATGCCTCGGAGCTGCGGCGTCACTTCGAAATGAACTTCGATGTTGGGGATCTTGGTCGAGTGCCACGCCGTCGCGACGTCGCCCCAGCTGACGGCGACGGTGGGTTTGGGACCGGCGCCGAAATCGCAGAGGTCTTCGTGCATGCCTTCCAGCAGCTCGATCTCGCCGTTGCGGCGTACGGCAGTGCCCTTGGCGACGCCCTCGACCATCGTCTTCGCCGTGCCGCGCGAGACGCCGGAGAGCCCGCCGATATACATTTTCAGATCTTCGGCATCGGGCAGGCGGCGCTTGATGTGCGCGGCGAGGCAGTCCGACGGCACGACGTCGAAGCCGACGCCGGGCAAGAGCATGATGCCCGCGCCCTTCGCCTCCGCGTCGCGGGCGGCGAGCGCTTCGAAGATCGCGATTTCGCCTGTGATGTCGAGGTAGTGCGTCTTGGCGCGCAGGCACGCGTCGGCCATCGGCTTCGAGGTCGCGGAGAAGGGCCCGGCGATGTGCAGGACTACGTCGACTTCCTTGAGCGCGGCGTCGAGTTTTTGGGTTTCGCGCAAGTCGAACGCCCGCCATTCGAAGCCGAGGTCTTGGGCGAGGGCTTTGACCTTTTCCTCGCTGCGGCCGGCGAGGATCGGCTTCAAGCCTTGTTGCTTTGCGGCGCGCGCGGTCAGCTTGCCGGTGTAGCCGGTCGCGCCATAGATCAGGAATCGGCCCGCTCTGGCCATGTGGCTCTCCAAGTCGTGGGGCATGGTCGGTGTTGCGACAACATGGCGTCAAGGGCTGCGGACCCCTGCAACCTGTGGTAAAAGCGCGATTGGGCCAGGGCGCATTCATGTTTCGACGGTTGTTATTCGTTTGCTTTATCGCCGCTGCAGGTGCGCACGCCGCACATGCCGACGACGTGCGGACGACGCGCGCGTGGACGAATTGCGAGGGCGCCGCCGGCATTTGGACCGAGTTGCGCGTTTCAGGCTGTAACGAAGTCATCAAGTCGGGCAACGCGAGCGGCAGCGATTTGGCGCGAGCCCACTACAATCGCGGGAACGCCTATCTCGCCAAGGGCGACTACACCCAAGCGATCGCGGACTACAATCAGGCGCTCGAGATCGACGGCGCGGACGCGGATGCACTGTCTGAGCGATGCTGGGCGCGCGCGGTCGTCGGCACGGAACTCGACGCGGCGCTGGCGGACTGCAACGAGGCCTTGAGGATCAAGCCGAACGACGGGGAAAGTCTCGGCGCGCGCGGCTTCACGTATATCCGGTTGGAGCTCTACCGCACCGCGATCCTCGACTACGACGCGGCACTCGCCGTCAAAGCGGACAATGCCCAGCATTTGTACGCGCGCGGCACGGCAAAACTTCGCGCCGGCGACGAAGAGGGCGGCAACGCCGATATCGCGGCCGCGAAGGCGATCGATCCCAAGATCGAGGCGACGTTCGCGCGCTACGATCAGGCCGGGGAAACCGGCTTCTGGGCGGCGACGATCGAGTATTGGCGCGGCGTCATGCGGTGGATCTATTGACCGCGCGGCGTAGCGCGGCGACGTGTTTCGCGCGCCAGGCGAACTGATTTGACAGTTCGGCAGTTTCTGTCAAATCTGTCGGCGTGGATCCCAAAGCCCATATTCTGAATGCGGCGCAGTCGGTCTTCGCGCGCCACGGCTTTCGCCAGACCGCGATGTCGATGGTGGCGGAGGCGGCCGATCTGTCGCGCCAGGCGCTCTATCATCACTTCGCGTCGAAGGAGGCGCTGTTCGCGGCGCTGGTCGATGCGCTGCACGAGGCGGCGTTCGCGGCGGCGAAAGCCGCGGCGGCACGGCCCGCAAGCAGTGCGAGCGATACGATCGCGGGCGTGATGATCGCCCATCACCAGGCCTTGGGGTCGCGTCTCAGCGGATCGCCGTTCGTGGCGGAACTCATCGAGGAGAGCGGGCGGCAATGCGGCCCCGCCGTCGCGGCGCATGCGCGGCGCTTCGACAAGGCGCTTGAGGGCGCGTGCTCGCGGCTGATGCGCGAGGGGCGGCTGAACGCGCGCGCAGGCATCGGTGCGCGCGATGTCGCCGAGATGGTGACGATCGCGGCGAAGGGGGCGAAAGCCCAGCATGTGGGCGAAAGCGAGGCGCGCCATGCGCGCACGCTCAAGCGCATGATCGACGTGATTTGCGCGGGCGTTGCGGCGGGGGCCGCGCCGGCTGCGAAACGAACAGAACGAACGGGGATAGCAAGGAGGGTCGTCAGATGATCACGATCAACGTGAACGGGGCGCCGCATGATGTGGACGTCGAGGAAGGCATGCCGCTGCTCTGGGTGTTGCGCGACGTCTTGAACATGACCGGCACGAAGTATGGTTGCGGGGTCGCGGCGTGCGGCGCGTGTACGGTGCTGGTCGACGGCGTCGCGATGCGCAGCTGTTCGTTTCCGGCGGCGATGGCGGCGGGCAAGGCGATCACCACGATCGAGGGACTCAAGACCGGCGATGCGCTGCACAAGGTGCAGCAAGCGTGGATCGACGAGCAGGCGCCGCAGTGCGGCTTCTGCCAATCGGGGCAGATCATGGCGGCGGTGGCGCTCTTGAAGGACAAGCCGCAACCGAGCGACGCCGATATCGATGCGGCGATGACGAATATCTGCCGCTGCGGCGCCTACACACAAATCCGCGCGGCGATCCATGCCGCGGCGAAAGCGTAGGTGATCGTCATGGCACTCTCACGCAGATTTGTGATTTTGAGCGGCGTCGCGGCGGCAGGCGGCCTTGCGGTCGGCTATGCGCTGCTGCCGTTCTCGACGCTCGAGCGGGCGCGCGGGCTCCTCGCCAAGGAAGGCGCGACGGCGCTGTCGGCATGGGTGCGGATCGGCAGCGACAACTCCGTCACCGTCATCGTGCCGCATTCGGAGATGGGGCAGGGCGTGCACACGTCGCTGCCGATGATGCTGGCCGAAGAGCTCGATGCGGATTGGGCGCTCGTGCGCATGGAGCAGGCGCCGGCCGACATGGCGTTCGCGAACGGCGCAATGGCGCGCGAGTATTTGCGCGGCGACATCTCGATCCCGACCTTGCTCTCAGGAACCGTGAATTTCGGTTCGCGCAAGATCGCGGAGTTCATGAACCTGCAGACCACCGGCGGCAGCATGTCGGTGCGCACGACGGGCATTCGCGGCATGCGCATCGCGGGCGCGGCGGCGCGCTGGATGCTGGTCAAGGCGGCTGCGGCGGCGTGGGGCGTTCCCGAAAGCGAGATCATGGCGAAGCAAAGCCGGCTCACGCACGCGTCGGGCAAGAGTGCGACTTACGGTGAAATGGCGGCGGCTGCGGCGGCTTACGATCCGCCGGCCGATCCGCCGCTGAAAGCGAAGAAGGACTACACGATCGTCGGCAAGCCGATCGCGCGGTTCGATATTCCCGGCAAGGTCGACGGCACCGCCAAGTATGGCCTCGACGTCCGCGTGCCCAACATGAGCTTCGCGACGATCGCGGCCTCGCCCGTGTTCGGGGGGGCGCTCGCGTCGGTCGACGAGGCGCCGGCGAAGGCGATGCGCGGCGTGAAGAAGGTCGTGAAGCTGCCTGCGGCGGTCGCGGTCGTTGGCGACAATACGTGGCGTGCCAAGGAGGCATTGGCGGCGCTGCAACCGGTGTGGAACGAGGGCGCCAACGCGAAGGTGACGCAGAAGTCGATCTTCGCGGGGATGGAGGCGGCGCTCGACAAAGGCGGCTTCACCGAGGATCACGCGACGGGCGACGTCGACGCCGCGTTGAAGGGTGCAAAGCGCGTGATCGAGGCGACGTACCGCGTGCCGTATCTGGCGCACGCGACGATGGAGGTGATGAACTGCACCGCGCATTTCGAGGGCGACAAGCTGACGGTTTGGGGCGGCTTCCAGGACGGGCTTGCGGCGCGCGCCACGGCGGCGAAGGCTGCGGGTTTGCCGATCGAGAACGTCACGCTGCACCACACGACGATGGGCGGCGGCTTTGGCCGGCGTTTGCCTGCTTACATGGAC
>JBGOVA010000044.1:0-22422 GCA_041477875.1 Micropepsaceae bacterium
CGCCAGTCGCGCGAAGTGTGCGGCTTGAAGAAGCTCAAGGCGAACAGAATGAACACCGCTGAGTTGATGATGACGAGCCACCACAAGCCGTAAGCAGGGGCTGCAGCTGTTGTATCCGGCATGTCGTGAGCTCCGTTTCAGGAATGATGATGGCGGTCAGGACCGCTGCGGTCGTCTTCACCCTGCGGGCGATCATCGGGATAGCGACCGTGAGCGAGACCGTGCATGTAGAAATGCAGCACCACACAGACCCCGAGGAACGCAAGCGGCACATAGGGCAAGAGAAAACCCAAGTGCGCCCTGTGTTCGGCGAGGAGAAAGAAGAGCGCTATCACGGCGAAGGCGCAAAAAACCCAACCTGCCGTGCTGGCGAGGAAACCGCGCCCGGAGTCCTTTATTGGTGTTTCCATGATCCGCTCCCGAGGCATACCCCTCCCGGGTATCCCAAGCGCAAGAGTGGGGCCTTGACCCACATCAAGCTCGGCAATGGGTAGCAGCCCTTATGTGCGCCTCGTCGGCGGCTTGTCATCATCATCACTTTCGCCCTTCCTTCTTGCGTGACCGGAGGTTCCGACGACCCGCTTCACGGTTTCTCCTTTGCCCTCGTCGCAGCCGATGGAAGATCTCGCGCGCGCGTGCGGCCTGCTCGAGCGCTTTGCCGAGGATGTTGGTCAATTTCCTTGGGCTGGCGGGACGCGTAGGACCCGCCAGCTGCGCTGCCACCTGAAGATAGTTCTCCACCGCGTTCAGTGACTCCGCGAGCTCGTACCAAAGGACGCGCGCTTCGACCTGCTGGGCGCTCCTTATCCCCGATACCACGTCCTTCGCTGCGCCCTCTTTTCGCATGATATCCATCTCAAAGCGGCGAGGCTTCCCCTAGGCTCGCAACTAGCATCAGATAGCGCGCACGCGGCACCTCGCCTTGCCAACGCACGCGAAATCCGGCTGCCGTGAACGCACGCGGATAGTTGTGAGAGAATGACATTTCGCCTCCGAACAAACGCGAGTGCGCTTCCGCGTCGAGGTCGAAGTCAGGGGCGATCGGCTCGACGATGGCAAAGCAGGCCGGCGGATGGGCTGCGATCGCGCGAAGCAGAGCTTCGAGCGCTGGCTCGGAAAAATACTCCAGAACACCGTCGTAGGTCAGGAACGCGGTGCCGCTTTCGATATTCTCGGGGATCCAAGTGTTCGCGTCCGCCGCGACAAAGCGCAAGCGCGGATCGAGATGGCGTTGGCGATTGCGGGCCACCTGTTCGGGGCTCAAGTCAATGCCGACCAGCTCGCGCAGCGCCGGAAGCTCGCGCGCGAAGTAGCTGATCAGATCGCCCGAACCGCAGCCGATTTCGCAAAGCGTGTGGTATTGTCCGGTGGCGAGAACGTCCTTCAAGGCCGCGACAAGAGGCGCGTGATCCCCCAAGAGGCCGGTCTCCAAGCGCCTCCCGATTCTGCCATGGAACGCCAATGCCTTGTCGCTCGCCCAGTATTCTGTGTGCGACTGCACGAGGCCCGCCGTCGCGCCTTCGGCTTGGCGCCGCGCAATGACCGCTTCGAGAATCAGCCGTTCGACGAGCGACTCATCGCGGAAATGCGATAAGTAAGCGTCGATACCGCCAGCCTCGATTTTCCGGGCAATATCGGGCCGTAGCGTAGCCAGCATGCGGCCCAAGATTCCCTTCGTCGCCCGCTTCACGCGACCGCGAAGCCGTTCGACGTAGGCGGCGGCAGACTTCATTTGTCGGCCGGGTAGTTTGCTCGAATGGACTTGAGCAAGGCTTCGAGTTTGGCAGTGTTCCCTTGGGTGCCGGCCGTGTCGTTCGCATCACCGGTCTGATCGAGACGTTCGGCCAACGTGTCCACGAACTTGACCTGCTCGGTGACCTTGGCGATTGCCTCTGTGGATAGCCCCGGCGAATGGGTCGGCAAGGCGCGGACCAAATCGCGGACCGCGAATGCGTGTTCGTGCACCTTGCTCAGCGCGCCCTTTTTGATGTCGGCGTGCAATTCCGTCACGTGCATGTCGATCGCTTTCCAGATTTCGGCGGCGGTCGCCGGAATCGTCACCGCTTGTTCAGCCGCGATGGCGGATGTCATGCCATAAGCAACGGGCGCAAGCGCGATCAGCGCGGCGACAGCTGTCGACCAAATGTGGGATTTCGTCATGTGCTTCACTCCTCTTCTCTAATTCCCCCGGGAAGCGGCCGCGATGCGTGCCGCCCTCGACTCGCGTCGAAGCTCGATTTGGCGATAAAGCGTTGGGATCACGACCATGTTGAGGAAGGTCGAGGTAACGAGGCCGCCAAGCACGACTTGCGCCAAAGGCCGCTCCAATTCCTTGCCGACGGGCGATCCCCACAGCAGCGGAATGAGGCCGAGCGCGGCGGTCGCCGCCGTCATCAGCACAGGCACTAAGCGGTCGAGGGTTCCATGCGTGACGACCTCGTCGATGCTCCTGCCTTCGCCGCGAAGCTGGTTATAGTGCGTGACCAGAATGATCCCGTTCCTGGCCGCAATGCCAAACAGCGTGATGAAGCCGATGACAGCCGCCACGGAGAGATCGGCGCCGAAAAGAAACAGGCTGACGACGCCCCCGATCATCGCGAGCGGCAGGTTGAGCAGGACGAGGATCGCCTCGCGGAAATTGCCGAATGCTTGATAGAGCAAGATCAGCGCGACGAAGACCGCCAACGCGCCGAACCCAAACAGCACGCGATTGGCTTCCTCCTGACTCTGGAACTGTCCGCCATACTCGATGAAATAGCCCGTCGGCAACTTGATCTGCGCCGCGATCTTGTCCTGCGTTTCCTTGATGACGCTGCCCAGATCGCGCCCCTCGACATTGAAGCCGACGACGACGCGCCGGGTCGCCGCCTCTCTGTTGATGATGTAGGGCTTCTCTTCGACGGCGACTTGCGCGACGGCGCGCAGCGGCAACTTGCCGCCTTCCTTGAGCGCCGGCGCATCGACAAGCAGATCGCGAACATCGGCGATGCTGACCTTTTCCGGATCGCCGACCCGGACATGCAGATCGAAGGTTTGCTGACCCTCGAGCACCTTGGAGACGGTCTCACCGTTCAAGTACATCTCGACGTCTTTGAGGGCATCGCCGGCGCCGATGCCGTAGCGCGTGGCGCGCTCGCGATCGACGCGAATGCTGACCTGCGGCACGCGGATTTGCTGTTCGAGATTGACGTCGACCGCACCCGAAACGCCGGAAACCAACGTGCGCGCGCGTAGCCCAATCCGATAAAGTTCGCTCAGATCCGTCCCGAAGATCTTGATCGCGACTTGGGCGCGAATACCCGACTGCACTTCGTCCATGCGGTGGGCGATGAACTGGCCGACGTTGAAGACGACGCCCGGAATCTCGGCGAGATTAGCCCGGATGCGCTTCAGCAGCTCATCGGCCGACATTGTCGGGTCCTTGTCGAAATCGAGTTGCACGTCGAACTCGCTGAAATTGGGCGGCTGGGCATCCTCGTCGAGTTCCGAACGCCCGGCGCGTTGCGCGACGGAAAGGACCTGCTTGTACTTGAGCAGGCTCTTGCGCACCTGGGTGCCGAGCCGCATCGATTCCTCGAGATTGGTGCCCGGCAAGGTCGTCATCGAAATGATGTAATTGCCCTCGTGAAACTCGGGGAGGAACGAGCGGCCGAAGAACGGCAGCAGGGCGAGCGCGCCGACGAGCAACGCGACTGAAACGCCCACGATCAGAATCGGATTGGCGAGCGAGAACTCCAGGATGCCGCTGAAGCGCCGCTTCAGGCCGGTGACGAATGGCGTCTCGCGTTCATGCTCCTCACCCGCAGTTATCTCGCGCAACTCGTGTTCCTTGGGGCCGAGCGGGCGCAAGTGCAAGATTTCACCTTCGTGCTTCTCGTCCCTCCTCACGAGCATGAAATAGCAAAGGGCGGGGATCACCGTGATCGAGACGACGAGCGAGGCAAGCACTGAGGCGATATAGGCGACGCCGAGCGGCGAAAAGATGCGCCCAGCGAGCCCCGGCAGAAGGAAGATCGGAACGAAGATCATCGACACGATCAGCGTCGCGTAAACGACGGAATTTTGGATCTCCTGCACGGCGTCGAACACGATCTCGCCGGCGGGCAACGGCCGCGTCGCATTCCGGTTGATGCGCAGGCGGCGAACCACGTTCTCGACCGTGATGATCCCGTTGTCGACGACCTCGCCGATGGCGATCGCCAGCCCCCCCAAGGTCATCGCGTTGATGCCGATGCCGAATTGATGCATCACGACCAGGCCGCCGATGAACGACAAGGGCATCGACACGAAAGTGATGAACGAGGCGCGCCAGTTCATGAGGAAGAGGAAGAGCACGACGACGACGATGGCCGCGCCCTCGGCCAACGAAATGTTCAGATTCTGAATCGCCGCCTCGATGAAGTTCGCCTGCCTGAACACATCGGTGTCGAGCACGACGCCCGGCGGCAAGTCTTTCCGAACGTCGGCGAGAATCCGTTCGACGTTCGCCGTCGTCGTCACGGTGTCGGCACCGTACATTTTGGAAACGGTGCCGATGACGGAGCGTTCCATGCCGAAGGCGCCGTCGCCGCGCTTGATCTCCGCGCCCAGCTTGAGCGTGGCTACGTTCGCGAGCGTGATCGGAACGCCCTTGCGCACCACGATCACCGTGCGCGCCAAATCCGCGAACGAGGTCACGCGCCCCTGACCGCTGACGATCAACTCCTCGCCCGCGCGCTGAACGAACGCGCCGGGGACGTTCAAATTCGCGCCTTCGAGCGCGCGGCGCACGTCCTCGGCGCTGACCTTGTAGGCGAGCAAGCGCTGCAGATCGAGCCGCACCTGGTACTGCTTGACCTCGCCGCCCAGCGAAACGACCGAGGCGATGCCGCCGGCGGCTAGCAGGCGCGGCCGGATGAGCCAGTCGGAGATGGTGCGCAGGTCCATCGCCGACACCGACTTGCTCGTCAGCGAATATTTGACGAGCCAGCCGACGGCGGAGGTCACGGGCAGCATGACTGGCGCGTGCACGCCCGCCGGCAGGCTTGTGGCGACGCTTTGGACACGTTCGTTGACGAGCTGGCGGTCGAGATAAATGTCCGTGCCCGAGCGAAACACGACGACGATGGTCGAGAGGCCCACCGAGCTCGAGGAGCGCACGACATCGACCGACGGCGTGCCGTTGATCGCGCTTTCGAGCGGATAGGTGATAAGCGACTCGACGTCCTCGGGCGCCAAGCCCGGCGCCTCGGTCTGGATCACCACTTGCGGCGGGGCGAATTCCGGAAACACGTCGACCGACATTTCCCGCAGCACAAAGCCGCCCGCGATCACGGCCGCAATAGCGAGGGCCAGGACCACGAATCGGCTGCTGAGCGACCAGGCGATGAGCGCGTTGAACATGGGATCAGTCGGGCTCCCCGCCTTTGGGGGCACCGCCCGTGAGCCACTGCGTGTAGACTTGGCGCGCGCCGACCGTCACCACCTCGTCGCCCGGCACGAGGCCGGAGCGCACTTCCGTGAACTGATCGTCGGCGGCGCCGGCTTCGATGTCGCTGCGCGCGAATGTGTTGCCCTGACGGACGAACACGAACTTTTCGCCGCCCGCTTCGAGCACGGCGTTGTTCGGGACCGTCAGCGCGGCCTCGCTCCGCCCGATCACGACGTCGACGCGCGCAAAGAGATTGGGCTTGAGCAATCCCTTCCCGTTCTCGAGGCCGACTGCGATCTCGACGGTGCGGGTATCGGGGTCGAGCGCGGGGCCGACATAGCTCACTGTGCCCGAAAAGGCTTCATTCGGATAAGCCAGGACTTTGACATGCGCCGGCTGTCCGGCCCGAACCTTTCCGAGATCCTCCTCATAGACCCGGCCGACCACGCGCATGCGCGCGAGATCGCTCAAATGGAAAAGGACCGAGTCCGGTTCGACGCTCTGCCCGACGATGACGCTGCGGGCGTCGACCGTCCCCGCCATTGGCGCGGGTACGAGGACAGTCGGCGGCGGATTGCCGACAACACGCGACTCGACAAGCGCCAGCTTGTCGCCTTTGCGCACCGTGTCGCCGAGATTTGCATACACCGCCTTCACGATGCCGCTGAAGCGCAGCGTGACGTTGGCCTGCGCATCGGGCAGAGGGGAAACCTCGCCGTGCACGCCGAGCAAGCTCTCCATCGGCCGGAAATCCGCGGCTGCGGTTTGCAAGCCCAATGCCTTGACCTGCGCCGCTGTCAAAGTGACGGGCCCCTTCGGTCCTTCGCCGGTTTCGATTTGCTCGCCGTGAGCGAAAGCGAGCCGCGGTGTCGCGAAGCTGAGTGCCGCAACGAGGCAGACAGCCCAAGCCCTCACGTGTCGCTGGATGTTCATGCCTCGCACGTCATTGCTCCTTCGTCTCGGGGCGGCCGTTCTCGACCGGATGGGTCATGAGATCCGCATGCGCGACGGTCGCCGTCTCGAGCCCGACGACCCCCTTGAAATACTTGGCAAAGGCGTCCGTGTAGTTCGTGGCCACGTCCTTCTCCTGCCGTTCGGCTTGCACGACGTCCCCGATCGAGATTTGCCCCTTGCGATAAGCCTCGCGTGCAAGCTCGGTGTTTTTTCGGGCGAGTGGCAGCGCCTCTTTCTCGTAGACGTCGACGGCCGCTGCGAGCTGCGTCAGCTGCTCGCGCGAACCGACCACCTCGTTCTCGATGCGCTGGCGGAGTGCCACCAATTGCTCTTGCGCGACGATCTTGTTGGCGGCCGCGGCGTCCCTCGTTCCTTCATTGCGATTGAGGAGCGGAATGGGAATCGTGAGCGTCATCGTCAGGGCATCGTCGGCCGGTTGCCGCGACACTCCTTCGATGGCGAGCCTGTCACGCGTCACGCCCAAGGAGACGTTCCAGTCCTCCCAGGCGGACGCCGTCGCGAGCGCCTTTTCGGCTTCCGCTCGGTTGGCGGCGAGATCAAACAGTCTGAGGTCGGGCCTGCGCTCGACGGCCCGAGCAATGAGTTCGTCGGCCGGCGGCACCGCCTTGCGCGCTCCTGCGTTTGCTGAAACGGCAAGAGCGTCGCCGCCACCGAGGCCGACAAGGCCGGCGAGCGTTCGCACGGCGGCGGCGCGTTCGCCAGCGAGCAACGTGCGGTCCTGCTTGAGACGCATGAGCTCAAGCGTCGCGGCATTGACGTCCAATTCCGAAACTTCGCCGGCGCGAAAGCGGTTGCGGCTAGCCGCCGCGAGATTGGCGATCGAAGCGATAAGCTCGTCGCGCAGTTTGAGACTCTGGTCGATCGCCGCGATTTCGTAGAAAGCCGACGTGACGTCGCCGATCAGCTTGCGCTCGGCTTCATTGACCTCCGCGAGTGCGCGCGCAACATCGACGCGCGCGACGTTTTCCGCGAGGCCCAGGCGCCCTGAGATAGGAAATTCCTGCGAAAAGCCGGCCGAGCGTGAGTATTCGCCCTCGTTCGCGAACGGACGATCGGTGTCGTAACTGAGTTCGAGGCGCGGGTTTGGCCACAGCCCCGCCTGGCGAAGCCGACTGAGCGCCGCCTCGACCTGTGCGCGCGCGGCTTGCAGATCGTGATTGCGCGCCAACGCGAGGCGCACAACGCCGTCCGCATCGAGATTTGCTTCCGTGGCAAACGCCGACGGCCTTGCTAACGCTACTGCGAAAACAAGCACCGCGACCGCTTTGCAGCCTGTGCCGCAAAGCGAACGCCATCGCCGATGCATAAAACTGTCCCCTGCACTCCCATCGCCGGTACACGCGCGACAAGACGCGGCCAACGCGCCTCGCGCCGACGTTCTTTGCGAACGTCAAGCGGTGCGGGCAGGAGGGGCGAGCGGACTATAGGAAAAGTAACGCGTACTTCGCGTTCGCGGCGGACCCGTGGCGGCGGCCACAGGCTTTGAAGCCAATGCGGTGACATTTTCCGAATTGGCCGCGGTGTCGAAGACGGCAATCAAGACCGCTTTGTTAGGCGACGGATCAGAGGCGGCAGCCGTCAGGAATTTGACGCTTGCAAGCGAACGGCAGCACGGGATGAGTTCTTTGTGCTGAGAAGCGTGATCGGTAACGCTGTCGGCATGCTCGTGAGCGCCGATCTCGGCGTGCGTGTGTTCCGCTTCAAATAGGCCGCCACAAACCCCGGGCACGATCGTCCACACCAGGACGATCGCGATCGCGAAGAAGCGGGCGGCGATACTTGCGGACGATGTGCTGCGGCACCAGGTCATCCTTGGAAATCTCAGGCGACGGCGCAGCAAAGTCAATTGAGGCAAAAGTATTGGCCGGTGGGCACGACAGGCGAAGGCCCAATGACGGCGCCATCGTCGCATAATTGCACCAATTTTCAGCGTTTAATCGCTAACACTTTGTTAAGACGACCATGCGGGTGCTTCGCGTCGATCAGGAACTTCGCGAAAGGCCGCACGGCGCGGCGATCCTCGTCGCCGCACTATCGCGAGCGCCAGTGAGTGTCTTGATGCTAGTCATGATCATGTTTCCTTCATCACTGTGCGAAGGACGCACACGCCGCGCCGCGTCAGCCGCAAATGACTTTCGTATTCATGCTACGTCTCCAATGAGCGCGCTTGCATTCGATCCTGTGAACGATGTGACTGCGGAGCGGTGGCGAGCGCGGCTCCCTTTACCAGCGAGTAGATCGCCGGAATGACGATCAAGGTCAGGATCGTCGACGACGCCATGCCGCCGATCATCGGAACTGCGATGCGTTGCATGATTTCGGACCCGGCGCCGGTGCTCCACATGATGGGCAAGAGGCCGGCCATGATGGCCGTCACGGTCATCAGCTTCGGCCGCACGCGTTCGACGGCCCCTTCCATGACCGCCGTGGTGATGTCGTCTGTGCTGACGCTGCGGCCCTCGGCGGAGGCGCGCGCCGCGCGCGCGCGAAACGCGCTGTCGAGATAGATCAACATGACGACGCCGGTCTCGGCCGCAACGCCTGCGAGCGCGATGAAACCGACGGCGACCGCAACACTGAAATTGAAACCTAAGCCATACATCAGCCACAACCCGCCGACGAGCGCGAAGGGGACCGACGCCAGGACGATCAGCGCCTCCGCCAGCCGGCCGAAGTTCAGGTAGAGCAGCATGAAAATGATCACGAGCGTGAGAGGTACCACGATCATGAGCTTGGCTTCGGCGCGTTCCAGATATTCGAACTGGCCGCTCCAAATCGGATAGACGCCGGGCGGAAACTTGACTGCGCGGGCCACGGCGGCCCGCGCGTCGGCGACATAGCTTCCCAAGTCCCGGTCGCGCACGTCGACGAACACGTAAGCGGCAAGCTGCGCATCTTCGGTGCGGATCGTCGAAGGCCCTTGTTCGAGCTTGAGACGCGCGACCTGGCCCAAGGGGATGCCGCTACCGCCGGCGATCGGCACCAGCACTTGGCGCGCTATCGTCTGCGGGTCGTCGCGCAAGTCGCGCGGATAACGGATGTTGACCGAGTACCGCTCCCGACCCTCGACGGTCGTGGTGATCGCTTCGCCGCCCAGCGCCATCGCAATGACGTCCTGCACTTGAGCGATGCTCAGGCTGTAGCGCGCCATCTCGCGCCGGTCGGGTTCGATGGTCAGGTAATAACCGCCGCCGATGCGTTCGGAGAAGGCGCTTGTCGTTCCGGGAACCGTGCGCAGGGCGCGCTCGATGTCCCGCGCCGCAGTTTCGATCTCGGCGAGCGAACGCCCGATCACCTTCACGCCCACCGGCGTGCGGATGCCCGTCGACAGCATGTCGATGCGCGCTTTGATCGGCATGGTCCAGGCGTTGCTGACACCTGGAAACTGAAGCGCCGCATCCATGTCGGCAATCAGTTTGTCGGTCGTCATGCCCGGGCGCCAGTCGCTCTCGGGCTTCAGATTGATCACGGTCTCGAACATTTCGAGGGGGGCGGGATCGGTGGCCGTCGCGGCACGGCCCGCCTTGCCGAAGACGGATGCCACCTCCGGAAACGACTTGATGATCTTGTTCTGGGTCTGCACGAGCTCGGTCGCTTTGGTCACGGAAAGGCCGGGCAGCGTCGTCGGCATGTAGAACAGCGTGCCCTCGTTCAAGGTCGGCATGAACTCGGACCCGATGCGCGTCATCGGCCATAGCGAGACCGCCACGACGGCCAGCGCCAGCGTGATTGTAAGCCAGCGCGCTTTCAGCACGCTGCGAATGATCGGACGGTAGAGCGCGATCAGGACTCGATTGATCGGGTTCTCGCTTTCCGAGCGAATGCGGCCGTGGATGAAAAGCACCATCAGGGCCGGCACGAGCGTGACCGACAGCAACGCCGCGGCCGCCATCGCGAACGTCTTGGTGAAGGCGAGCGGATGGAAGAGCCGCCCTTCCTGCGCCTCCAGCGTAAAGATCGGCAGGAACGAGACCGTGATGATCAGCAGGCTGAAGAAGAGCGAGGGACCAACCTCGACGGCGGCGTCGATGATCGCGTGAACGCGGCTTTCATCGGGCCCAGCGCGTTCAAGATGTTTGTGCGCGTTCTCGATCATGACGATCGCCGCGTCCACCATGGCGCCGATGGCAATGGCGATGCCGCCCAGGCTCATGATGTTCGACGTCAAGCCGAGCCATTTCATCCCGGCGAAGGCGAGGAGCACGCCGACGGGAAGCATGACGATGGCGACGAGGGCGCTGCGCACGTGCAGCAGGAACACGATGCACACGAGCGCGACGATGATACTTTCCTCGGTCAGCGTTCGCTTCAAGGTCGCGATGGCGCGGCCGATCAATTCCGACCGGTCGTAGACTGGCACGATGCGCGTGCCTTGCGGCAGGCTCGGCAGAATGCCGTCAAGCGCGGCCTTTGCTCCATTGATCACGTCGATGGTGTTCGCGCCTTGCCGCTGCGCCACGATGCCCGCCGCAACTTCGCCTTCGCCGTTCAACTCCGCGACGCCGCGCCGCTCGTCGGGCCCGATCTCGACGCGCGCCACATCGCGGATCGATACGGGCACGCCGTTCATCGACTTCAGCATGATCTGGCCGATATCGTCCGCGCCCTTCAGGTAGCCCCGCCCGCGTATGGCGTGCTCCGTCTCGGAGAGTTCGACCACACGCCCGCCGACGTCGCGGTTGCTGTCGGCGATCGCCTTGCGCACATCGTCCAGCGAAATGTTGAGCGCCAGCAGACGGCTCGGATCGACGACGACGTTGTATTGCTTGACGAGGCCGCCGACGCTTGCGACTTCGGCGACGCCCGGCGCCTTGGCCGCTGCAAAGCGGACGTACCAATCCTGCAGCGTGCGCGTCTCGGCGAGGTTCAGCTGGGGATGTTCGATCGCGTATTGATAGACCCAACCGACACCCGTGGCGTCCGGCCCGAGTGTTGGCGTCACGCCCGCAGGCAAGCGCCGCGCGGCGGCGTTCAGATATTCGAGCACGCGGCTGCGCGCCCAATAGAGGTCCGCCCCGTCTTCGAATATGACGTAAACGAAGCTGACGCCGAAATAGGAAAAGCCTCGCACGGCGCGCGAGCGCGGCACGCTGAGCATCGCCGTCGTGAGTGGATAAGTGACCTGGTCCTCGACGACTTGCGGCGCTTGGCCGGGAAACTCGGTGTAGATGATGACTTGCGTGTCGGAGAGATCGGGGATCGCGTCGACGGGCGTCGTCGCCAGCGCATAGACGCCGGCCGCCGCCGCGAGCACCGTGCCGGTGACGACAAGCACCAAATTGCTTGCCGACCAGCGGATGAGAGCCGCGATCATGGCTTGGCCCCGTCGCCGGCCGTGAAGCCCTGCAGGGCGGCGCGCAGATTGCTTTCCGCATCGATCAAGAACGTGGCGGACGTGACGACCGTTTCGCCTTCCTTGAGGCCGGCGACGATTTCAACGATGCCGCCAGAGCGGCGTCCCGCCGTCACGGCCCGAGGTTCGAACAGCCCTTCGCCGCGTGCGACGAGCACGATCTGACGCGAACCGCTGTCGATCACCGCACTGTCGGGAACGGTGAGGACGGCGTCCGACGCGGGTGACGCCACGTCCACCGACGCGAACATGCCCGGGATCAACGAGCCGTCGATGTTCGGAAGTTCGATGCGCACCTTGACCGTGCGCGTCGTCATTGCCACCTCGGGATAGATGAAAGTGACTTTGCCCTCGAACGTTCGGCCGGGAAAAGCGTTGAGCTTGATCTTGGCCGTCGCGCCGGGCTTTGCGATCGAAAGCGCCTGCTCCGGCGCCTCGGCAATCACCCAGATGTTTGACAGATCGGCGATGCGGTAGAGCATTACGCCTTCCTCCGCATGCATCCCCGCGACGATGGGCTTTTCCATCACCGTACCTGCGTGCACCGCGCGCCACGTCACGTGGCCCGAGGGTTCGCCGGTGCGGATCAGCCGCTGAATCTCTTGTTCGGGAACCTCATAGAGTTCGAGACGCTGGCGCGCCGTGCTCGCGGAGCGCGCGTTCGCGCGGGCATAGACGCCGCCCAATTCCTGCGATGCGGCTTGCGCCTTGAACGCAATCGCGAGCGTGGTCTCCTGTTGCAGAAGAAAGGGGCTATGAACCTCAAACAGCGGCTGGCCGACGCGAACCTTTTCGCCGGTCGCCGCAACGTGGAGCTTCACGATGTTGGCGGAGAATTTCAGCGAGACGATCGATTGCTTGCGCTCGTCCGCGGCAAGCGTTCCCGAAAGCACGACGGACTCATTCAGCACCTGTCGCTTTGCCGCTTCGGTTCGCACGCCGAGGCGCTGAACCTTGTCGAGGCTGATGCGCACGGTGCCCGGTTCACCGGCCTCCTCGGCGTAGACCGGGATGTAGTCCATGCCCATTGAGTCCTTTTTGGGTGTGGGCGAGGTGTCGGCCAATCCCATCGGATTGCGGTAATAGAGAATGCTCCGGCCGCTCTTTGAAGGCTCTGGCGGCGTAGGCGGCGCGGGTGCTTCGTCCGCGTAGACGGGTATGTAGTCCATCCCCATCGAATCCTTCTTGGGCACCGGTGACGTGTCCGGCTCGCCCATCGGATTGCGGTAGTACAAGACGGGGCGCTCGGCGGAAGTAGTGACGCGTTCGCCGCTGGGCTGCAGACCGATGCCTTTTAGCCAGCCGGCTTCACTTGCCCACCAGAGCCCGGCACCGGCAATGGCAGCGGCGATCAAAACCGCACCGATCGTTGTCGCGCGCATGACTTTTCCCTTTCAATCAAACTGCCGTGGCCGTCGGCGTGCGCAAACGTGCACCTGCCGACCTCGGCGCTCTAGTCGATCATTTGACGTTGAAGACGACCGCGCCTCGTATCGATTGCGCTTGGCCGGGCACTTGCGCGGTCAAGCTCAGTTGCCACTGGCCCGCCATCTTGAAGGTGGCGGCAAAGCGATAGGCGCCGGGCCCGCTCGAACCTTGCGGCTCGATCGCGCCCGTCATGTCCCCCATGCCGTCGGGCGCCATGTCGAGGCGCGTTGCTGTGATGACCGCGTCCTCGACGAACGCACTGTTCGAGGTGTTCCTCAGGCGGACTTCGACGACGCTGGCGCCCATCGCGATATCGGATGTGGCGGTTGTGAATTCAAACGGTGCCGCGGGCTTGCTGCAGGCAGCGAGCGCTAGAAATGCGGCAAAGACGACGAGCGACGCGCTGCGCCCTGGAAACGGAAATGTCACGGCTATGCTCCTTGTCAGAATACGATTGGTCCAGCTTGGTGGCCAAGCTGGGTTCACGCGTTTTCGTCAGACAAGGATTGTTCGAGGTGGTGGTGTATCAGGCGGTCGTGCCACTGACAGGAGCGGCGTGAAATCGTGTGGGGCAGGTCCCAACGCGAGACCGGTGTGCGCACTGGCGATGGGCGAGAAGCTAGCCATCGTTTTCACGCAAACACACTCCCCCTTACAGGACTTCTTGGATTCCTTAGATGCACAGTCCTTGCACGGCATGTCGCATGGCGACGTCTTCGCCGCCGCCCCGCTGGGCGTCGCGGATGTGCAGGCGGCAAACGCGGGCACGACCGGTGCGACCACAAGCGCAACCGCCAGCACAAGGTTGAGGATCCGCTCGGCTATGGTCATTGGGTGGCGCATTGCGATCGAAGCCTATTACACCCTGTTCGTCTTAGGACACCGTTAATCGAATCCAGTCAGCGCATCCCTTTGTAACGTTCGTGTGATGCCAAATGGCGGAAATGCGGCGCATGCTCGAGATCGGACGTTCGTTGATCAAGCCGATCGCGCGCTGCCCTCGTAGAGAAACGGCATGAATTTCGGGCCGGAGCCTGGCAGATAGCCGATCTCGACCTTGTCAATCTTGAAACCTCCGCTCTCAATCATGCCAGTGATCGGGCGGTTCAGATGGCAGCCACCGGCGATGCGCTTCCAGATCGGCGTGAGGCGGTTCTGCCACTTCTGCACGTTCTGCTCTGGCGCCAACCCATGCTCAACAAAGAGCAGGCGACCGCCGGGCCGCAAGACGCGGCGCATTTCTGTAAGGGCACGAAGGGCGTCGGGAATCGTGCATAGAGTCCAGGTCATCACGACTGTGTCGACGCTCTTGTCGTCCAGCGGAATTGCCTCGGCCGAAGCTTCGAGGAACTTTACGGGGCGGTTGGCTGACGTTGCTCTCTTCTCCGCCATCGCCAACAAGCGAGGATCGGGCTCAAGCGCAAGGACCTCTTTCACTAGCCCTTGATACAGCGGCAGGTTCATGCCTGAGCCCGCGCCGATCTCAAGCACTCTTCCCTCCGCGCTGCCAACGACCCGTTTGCGATAAGGTCGCAAGCGCTTGTTGCCCATCGCTAGGTCGCAAAGTTTCGGCAAGATGAGATTGCGATAGACACCCACCGGATACCTCCAATTCTTCTTAAGCGCGGTTGGAGCGAGAGAATGACACTTCCCATCTGGTCGCGCACTTGCCCAGAAGCGGGCGTCAAGTCAACTTGATCGAAATAAGGAGGCGGCTGTGTCCGCACCCGTGATGGTTGACTAGACCCCACGCTTTCGAGGCCACTTCTGAAGTGTCCTCTTGGCTCTCCGCGAGACCTTCACGCTTAGAACTTGAGCAAGAATTGCGTCAAAGTCAGCCGTCGATTCAATGGCCCTCGGCCCTGGTGGCTTGATTTCGATTGGTCGCATCCGCGATGGGAGTCGTGCGTGCCGCAGTGCCGCGCGAATTCGCTGCGTGACGGATGATGCGGCATCCAGGCCGATCGCAAGCGCGCGCCGGATCTTGTGAATAGTGTTGCCGTTCCTTGCAGCGCTTATCAGATAGATTGCCAGAATCCACTTTTGCAGCGGCATGTGGGACGCTTCGAAGATCGTGCCCGTCAGAATCGTGAACTGCCTCCTGCAATGGCCGCACTTTTTCAATCCGCGGCGTATCTTGCCCAGATCGTAAACACGATCACGATTTGCACAGCGAGGACAGACGGGGCCATTCGGCCACGTCACCGCTTCGAGCTTTGCGCGCGCGGCCCGATCATCGAGAAAATAGTCATGCTCGCGCGCGCTCATGGGTTAGTCCTTCACGAGAAAGGACGTGGAGCTCGCGCGAACTGAGTTGCGGCGCGGCGGCCGCGTGGCCACCGCGCTCCGGCTGGACACGTTCAGCCCTTGCTCCAGAACAGATAGCGCGGAAAGCAGCGATGCCGAGCACAAGGAAGATAAGCGCGAGCAGGCCGATGGCGCCCATGCCCCCCGCAATTCATCATACCGTCCGTCATGACTTCTGCCCCGTGGCAAGTGGTTGCTGCATCGATTCCGAACCACTCTTCGTGTCGGTCGATTTGCACGGCACTGGAACTTGATAAGGCAGCTTTTGGATCGTGCGGTAGCAGTGCGGCTTTTGAGTATCCGCGCCCATCGTCGTGCAACTGCCTAGAAACACCGCAGCGGCTGTAAGCGCAAGAATTGCTGTCGTCTTCATTTTACGTCTCCTGCGAGCGCGAAGCGCCCGGATTGCTGTCTCTGAATTCGTGGATTCGCGACGCATGCGGTGCGCGTCACGCGTCACCGGCGTCAGCGATGGTGTTTCGAAGGGGAGACGCTAAATGAGGAGGCGGCCCGTGCGGGCGTAGACGTCTCCGTACCCAGCAATGCTCGTGTGATCCCTCGCCGGGAGGGGATGTCGACTTGAATCGACGTGCGCGATGCTTATGAGCGACACGATCGGTACGATGACCGGCGCAGGAATCTTAATGAGACCGCTTGCTGCATCGCCTTTCTGTGCGACCGCGAAAGCGCCAGAATCTGATACGCAGCCGGTGTTGTGCACGGACGCATAACAAGATCCGGCCATGCAACCGGCTTTCATTGCACAGCACGGCGGCGTTGGTGCGTGAACGCCTGGTTCCATTTCGCGCGATGCAGCCATGCAGTCGGGCGCAAACGCGGCGCCGACAAGGTTCGCCACGAACAGGAGCAAGATGGCAATGGCTATTCTTTTCATCGTGTCGTGTCGCAAGTGAAGGCAGTCAGCCCGGCGATGAGCTGTTTGCGAAGGATCGCGTGCTCAAGATTAATCTGCGCTTAATACGCGTGAAACGCTAGCGCATCACTGCGATGTGATGCTGCGTTGCACACCATCTGCCGTTCAAGCGCGGTCGCGATGCGCAGCGCGCATCAGAAAGAAGACAGCCGGCGGTATGAGAACCATTTGAACGAACGGCAACAATCCCACCTCAATGGTCGGGAGCACAGGCATATCGGCGTATTGCCATCGTCCAGTCAGAAGGGCCCACCGCTCAATTGCGATTGCGAAGATGGCGCCGAAAATCGCGAGCATGAAACCATGCCGCTGCCAGCGAAACTCGACATACCACTTGGCATTGCGCTCCGCTGCGGCGACGAACGCGTACAGCAGTGTCACAAGACCTACGTCACCGACTGACGCCGTTGCGCACATCGCAAAGTGCTGCCAAAAATTTGCATACCCGGCATAAAGTGGCGCCTGTGCAGTCTCCCATGCGAGGTTTAGGAGATACGCCGAGGCAGCCCCGACCGATGCGTCTCGAAACATCATCGCCCTCACTGACTCTTTGGGCCGCGTGCCAGCGGATGTCGCAAAAGCGCCCAATGATGACAGGCACGCCGACGGGTAGGTCTTTCCACAATGGAAGACTCTTTCCGTTGTCGACTTAGAAGGCAGTCAGCAACAGGATGTAAGAAATCCCCATGCCGACAATATACAGCCTGGCCCAACCCGGCCAAAGGCCTCGGCGCGCGGCGCGAGGCGACTCTTGCGCCATCGGTCGTAGGCCGAGGAGTCAAACTGACGCGACGATTTGGAGTTTATTTTGCCGTCCGGGCTGCGGATCACTTACGCCCCTTGGACTGCGCGAGTGAGGCGCTCAACGACGTGCTCGATCTCTTCCGCCGTCGTGAACCGACCCAAGCTGAAGCGCACGGCGCCCATACCGACTTCCGCCGGCACGTTCATCGCGGCCAAGACCGGGGACAACTCGATACGGCCGGCGTGACAGGCGGAGCCCGTGGAGGCGGCCACACCATCCAAGCGTGCAAGAACGTCCGCACCGAGGTGTCCCGCGAAGGACACGTTGAGCGTATTCGGTAGGCGGTGCGTCGGGTGGCCGTTGAGCGCGACGCGGTTGCCGAAGCGTTCGCGCAACGCACCCCAGAAGCGGTCTCGCAGGTTCCTTATTCTTTCCATGTCCGCAAGACCGGTGGCCAAGACGCAGGCCTCGCCAAGCGCTGCTACCAGAATGGCGCTCTCTGTGCCCGCGCGGCGGCCGCCTTCGTGACCGGCGCCGTGGGTCAGCGGCTCCAGAACGGTACCGCTGCGGACGTAAAGCGCACCCACCCGTTCGGCCTCGCCTCTCTTGCGCGCAGCGGCAATCATTGTGGGATCCGCATCGAGGCCGGTGACGGTCGCGCCTCGCCGCGCAAGCTCGAAACTTAGGACACCATCGCCGCAACCGACGTCCAACACTTGCTTGCCGTCGACCCTCCCGACGAGCTCAAGAATGAGATCTTGTTCAAGAGCGTCGGTGATCCGGCCAAGCTGGCTCATTCGCCATCGGGCATAGGCGCCTGCAAGGGAATCAAGCGATTTCACGACCTGCGGCCTGCACATAGTGAACACTGTAGCGCGGCCGAGAGCTCGGCCACTTCTGTCCAGCTGGGAGCCTTCATGGAGATAACAGCAAAGCAAACCAACGGATCAGCGCACGCTTTTGATGCCTTCAGCAGAGGGTGCAACCTTTCAGCCGCTCAGGGCGCCGCACCGGCCAGCGCCAAGCCTTCGAGGTATCGGTCTAACTGTTCGGCGCGCTTGAGGAAGTAGAGCTTCTTTCGCGCAAAGCCAACCGTTAGGGCAGGTTGCTCTTGCAGCGCCGCCGCGAAGACGCGTTGCGCCTCGTGCACCCGCCCCAGCAGGGCAAGAGCGACCGCCTTATGCGCAAGGGTCCAATATTGCCTGTTCGGTATCTCAATGCCGTGATCGGCCCATTCGATGGCCCGCTCGAAGTCGCCTCGGAAGATCAAGGCGAGCGCTCCGTAGGTGTAAAACGCCCATCGCTGCGGATCGTTCGTGCTCAGCGCAATCGCCTTTTCGAAACGCTCGATCGCCTCATCGTAGCGACCGAGATAGGTGGGCGAATCTGCCAGTCCGCAATGGGCCGCCGCGAACGACGGATTGAGGTCAATGGCGACGCGGTTGCCTTCAATCGCGCTTTCATATTCGCCACGCGCTAGCTGCACGCGAGCCTTGAGGGCATAGAAGACCGCGTTCTTTTCGTCGGAGTCCAGCGCCAGGGCGGTGGCAGCCAATGCCTCGTCGAGCTGCGCCTCGGTCGGTTCGGTGTCCCAATAAACCGTTCCGAGCACGACGGCATACGCCCACCACGCATGGGCGTCGCCGAAACCCGGATCCTGCTCGCGCGCCTTCTGCAAATGTTCCTGCGCCTTTCTGTTGTCGGCTGCGGTAAACTTGAAAAAGTGGGCGACACCCAGATGGTAGGATTCCCACGCCTGAAGGTGGCGCGAGCCAACTGCACTCGCAATCCGGCGGCGCTCCTCATAGCCTATCTCCGGCTCAACCCGGGCGCTGATCGTCTGTGTGATTTCGTCTTGAATCGCGAAGATGTCTTCCGACTGGCGATCGTACCGCTCTGTCCAGATGCAACTGGCGCTCTGCGCGTCGATCAGTTGCACACTCACGCGCACGCGCGGCCCAACACGGCGCACGCTTCCTTCGACGATATAATCGGCGCCGGTCGCGCGTGCCACCTCCGCGATACTGATTGCGCGACCCTTAAACTGGAATGTCGTGTTGCGAGCGCCGACACTCAGCCAGCGGTGCTTGGCCAAGGTCGCAATGATGTCGGCGGTGACGCCATCAGAGTAATAGTCTTCTCCCGCGTTGCCAGAGAGATTCTCGAAGGGGATGACAACGACGACCGGACGCTCCCGCGCAGATTGCCTTGGCGCGGCAGGGCCCGCCACGGCGTTCGTTTCGGGGAGGCCGATAAACCGGAAGCCTCTGCCGTGGAGCGTGCGAATAAGAGATTGCGTTTTTCCATCGTCGCCGATCGCCTGGCGCGCCGACTTGATGCGGCTCGAAAGGGCAGAATCGGACACCGCGCGCCCGCTCCAGATGGCGGCGTTGATCTCGTCCTTCGACACAACGCGGTCCGGGTGGGATATGAGATAGGCGAGCAACTCGAAGACTTGCGGTTCGACCGCCACGGGCACGCCGGCACGGCGCAGCTCGCGGCGATCTTTGTCAAGTTCGCAATCGCCAAACCGGTAAATCATCTCGCACCACCATACGACCGGAGGGGTAGCAAGTCGCTGCCTTCAAGGAATTAGGCCGAGGAATCCGAGCAATCTCCAGCATTTCTCCATGCTTCGTTCAAGGCTGGCGTCCGCCGCGCCTTTAGAACGGTTCTCGGAGCGCAGCGATCGTCGTTGCGACATGTAACAGGCGAAACAACCATGCTCGATGCCCACAAGAACCCGACTGAGCCCGATTACGCCGCGATTAAGTCCAAACAGCACGCCGCATGGTCTTCGGGCGACTATTCGGTCGTTGGCGTTACCCTGCAAATCGTAGGTGAGAGCCTGTGCGAAGCGATGAATCTCAGTAGCGGACAACGTGTGCTCGATGTCGCGGCCGGTAACGGCAATTGCTCACTCGCCGCCGCGCGCCGCTTCTGCGAGGTCACCTCAACCGACTACGTGCAAGACCTTCTGCGTCGCGGTCGTGAGCGAGCGGAGGCCGAACGCCTGCCGATCGAGTTCAAGCTCGCCGACGCCGAGGCTCTTCCGTTCACCGACGGCGCTTTCGACGTGATCACCTCGACTTTCGGCGTTATGTTCGCGCCAAATCAAGACAAGGCGGCCGCAGAATTGCTGCGCGTGTGCCGGTCCGGTGGCAAGATCGGCCTCGCGAATTGGACGCCTGACAGCTTCATCGGTCAGTTGTTCAAGACACTGGGCCGCTATGTTCCGCCTGCGCCCGGCGTCATGTCGCCTGCTCTGTGGGGAACGCGTGAGCGCTTGGATGAATTTTTTGGCAGCTCCGCCACGATTGACATCACGGAACGCGCATTCGTCCTGCGTTATCGCTCTGCGCAGCATTGGATCGACATGTGGCGCTCCATCTACGGACCCCTGCAGAAGGCCTTCGACAGTCTCAATGCCCATAAGCAGGCGGCGCTGGCATCTGATCTTGTTGCCCTAATCGCCTCGTTGAACACATCCATGGACGGAACAATGGCCGTCCCCAGCAAATACCTCGAAATCGTCATCACGAAGCACTGACGCCGGACCCGGGGCTGCAGCGTTGCAGCGCACGTCCACGCGAACTGGAGAAAACCAATGAACGCCTTGCTGTTGGAGGTGCCATAGAGATGGAAGAGTTCTTCGAAAAGGTATTGATTTGCAGCCTTGCTGTTTCAATCGCCATTGCGATTGTATTCAGCGATCACCTTGGGTTCGCCGCGCTAGTGTCGCTGCACGCCTGACTAGGTCCGTTCGGCCTTTCGGCCGCTCAATCGGAGGAACCGACATGCCCGCTGAAGCTTTAAGGAAAAACGCGCAAACGATGACGACGATTTCTCCCAGCACGGTGCAGCGACTGCATATCCAAGGGTTCACCGCTGTCGATGAGGCGTGGCTCGCCGAAATAGCGCCGTGGTTGCGTTGGTCGCCGGCATTGTGCGCGACGTTTGCGGCTGTCGGCACGGCAATGGCCTCCCCATGGATACTCCTTGCGCTTGCGGGCACCGCGTTTTTGGGCGCCCTATTGCCGTTTCATCCCTTCGATCTGATCTACAACTACGGCATCAGGTTTTTGGGGCGGAAGCGACCGCTGCCGCCGAACGGCGCGCCGCGCCGGTTCGCATGCGGGATTGCCACCATTTGGCTGATCGCAACCGCCCTCCTCTTCTCGGCCGGCGAAACGACGGCGGGATATGTGCTGGGTGTAATGTTTGTAGCGGTTGCGGGGCTCGTCAGCACGACCGACATCTGCATCCCGTCGCTTCTCTTCAACTTCTTCGGTCGCCTCATCGGCGCCGCACC
Organism: Micropepsaceae bacterium; assembly: GCA_041477875.1. Taxonomy (GTDB): domain Bacteria; phylum Pseudomonadota; class Alphaproteobacteria; order Micropepsales; family Micropepsaceae; genus SZUA-430. The sequence goes on from JBGOVA010000044.1 coordinate 21,465, forward strand.
TATGACGCGTTGAGCGGATAGGGGGACTGAGCGCATGGCTCGGAGCGAGACCGAACGCACGACCATCGAGCAGTTCGATCAGTCGTATCGATATGCGACGTCGGCGGTGATTCAATCAATTGAGCGCAGCGTGTGCGGTTGCGCCTATGGCGGAACGAGTTGGACGACGCGCGAAGAGGCGGAGCATATCGGCCAAGTGTTGGGTCTTGCACCTGGGAAAAGACTGCTTGAGGTTGGTGCCGGATCCGGCTGGCCAAGCCTCTATCTGGCCAAGCTGACCGGCTGCTCGGCGGTTCTCGTCGACTTGCCGCTTGAAGGGCTTCGCGTCGCCTCGGAGCGCGCGCAAGCGGATGGGCTTGGCGAGCGCTGTCTCGTGGCGCAGGCAGATGGTGCCGCGCTTCCGCTCAAAGGCGAGATGTTTGACGCAATCTCGCACTCCGACGTGCTGTGCTGTCTGCCGGACAAGCTTGGCGTCCTTCGCGAATGCCGACATGTGATTCGCCACAATGGACGTATGGCATTCACGGTCATCTTTATCGCCGCGAATCTGCCCACGGAAGACTACACCGAAGCGCTGGCGGCCGGTCCTCAGTTTGTCGAGGCGGAGACCGACTACGAGGACATGCTTGCACGCTCGGGATGGCGTCTTGCGTCTCGCATCGACCTAACATCAACGTTTGTGAATTCGATGCAACGCATGGTCGAGGTTCGGGAAGCGCACGCTGACCAACTCACTGAACTCATGGGCGCCCCCGAATACAAAGAGATGATCGCGCGCATGCGCGAAAAACTGCCTGCAACCAAGCGCGGACTTCTGGAGCGTGCGATGTTCGTGGCGGAGCCGGTGTAGCATGCGGATCTGCACGATGAATCGGTTCAAATGCCCTCCGACCTAGCCCCCCTCTTGCCAGATGTATCCGTCCTGGAAGTCCTGATGCGCGGCGGTGCCGTCGGCGCC
>JBGOVA010000140.1:0-12083 GCA_041477875.1 Micropepsaceae bacterium
AGACCTTCGTGCCGCCGCAGACCGCATCCGCGCCGAGATCGGCAAACAGATCGTTGGCCAGGCCGACACGATCGACCTTCTGCTGACCGCGCTCTTCGCGGGCGGCCACGTTCTGCTCGAAGGCCCGCCGGGCACCGCCAAGACGCTTCTCGCGCAATGTTTTGCCCACACGCTCGATCTCAACTTCGGGCGCATCCAATTCACGCCCGATCTGATGCCGGGCGACATATTGGGCTCGAACCTCTTCAACTTTCAGACGAACACGTTTGCGCTGACCAAGGGTCCGATCTTCTGCGACGTGCTTCTGGCCGACGAAATCAACCGCACGCCGCCCAAGACCCAGGCCGCTCTGCTCGAAGCCATGCAAGAGCGCGGCGTGACGCTCGACGGCAAGCGCTACGTCTTGAGCCCCCGCTTCACCGTCATCGCCACCCAAAATCCGATCGAGCAGCAAGGCGCCTACCCGCTGCCCGAGGCCCAGCTCGACCGCTTCCTCTTCAAGCACGTCCTGTCCTACCCCAGCGTCGATGAGGAGCGCCGCATCGTGGCCCAACACGGCCAAGGCACGAGGCCCGACATGGCAAACCTCGGCATCGCGAAATCGATCGCGCCCGACGAACTCACCGCCGCCGTCGACCTCGCGTCGAAAACGCGACTGACGAACGAAGTGATCGACTACGTCGTGCGCATCGTGCGCGCGACGCGCGAAGGCACGACGTTCGAGCTCGGCGCTTCGCCGCGCGCCGCCGCGATGCTCGCTTCCGCCGCGCGTGCACGCGCCGCTCTCGACGCACGCGACTACGTCATCCCCGACGATGTGAAGGCGTTGGCGCTGCCCGCCTTGCGCCACCGTGTGCTGCTGTCGCCCGCCGCCGAAATCGAAGGCAAGACGACCGACGCGGTGCTCAAAACGATCCTCGAGCAAACCGAAGCCCCGCGATGATCGCACCAACCGGACGCGCCATTCTGCTCGCAGGCATCGGCGCGCCGTTCTCCCTGATGATCGCGGCAATGATACCGGCAGCTTGGCCGATCGGCCCCGCCTGGGCGCTTGCCATCGTCGCGTTGATCTTCGCCGACGCGCAGCTCGGCCGGCCGGGCGCGCTGCTTAGCGTCGAGGTTCGTACTCCGCGCATCGCCGGCATCGGTGCGGGTCCGATCACCGCCTGGCTGCGGCTCGCCTTCGCACCGGGCCAGTCCGCGCGCGCGGCCGAGGTTGCCCTTCAGGCGAATGAGCTCATGACCGTTGAGCCGCCGCGCAGGGAAGCCATGCTCGTCAACGGCGCCGGCGAAACCGGATTCAAGCTCGAGCCCCATCGCCGCGGCGAAGCGCGCCTCGAGCACGCCTTCGTGCGCTGGCAGGGGCCGATGGGCCTTGCCTGGTGCCAGCGCGTCGAACCGCTCGACCAAAGGATCGCGATCACCCCCGATCTCGAAGCTGTCGAGCGCAATGCCACGCGTCTCTTCTCACGCACGTTCGTGCACGGCTTGAAGCCGATGAAGGACCGGGGCGACGGCTCGGAATTCGATTCGCTGACGAAGTTCGAGACCGGCATGGACCGCCGCTTGGTCGATTGGAAACAGAGCGCGCGTCACATGAATCTGATGGCGAAGGAAGTGCGCGCCGAGCGCAACCATCAAATCGCCTTCGCCATCGACACCGGCCGCCTGATGTGCGAGCCCGTCGGCGGCGCGCCGCGCGTCGACCGCGCGCTCAACGCCGCGCTTATGTTGGCCTATGTCGGCCTGAAACTCGGCGACCGCGTCAGCTTCTTCGGTTTCGACGCCCATCCCAACCTGTCGACGGGCTTCGTCGCCGGTCCGCGCGCTTTCATGCAGCTCAAGGCGCTGACCGCAAGCCTCGACTATTCGACCAACGAGACGAACCACACGCTGGGCCTCGCAACCCTCGCCGAACGTCTTCAGCGCCGCTCGATGGTCGTGGTCTTCACCGATTTTGCCGACACGGTGAGCGCCGAGTTGATGGTCGAGAACGTCGCCCGCCTCGCGCGCCGCCACATGATCGTCTTCGTCGCCTTCCATGACGAAGAACTGGAAACCTTGCGCGCGGCCGTTCCCGAAACGCCCGACGACGTCTCGCGCGCCGTCATCGCGCATCAATTGTTGCGCGAGCGCAGTCTCGTTCTCGCGCGCCTGCGCAGGCTCGGCGTCTACATCGTCGACGCGCCCGCCGATCGTCTGGGGCCCGAACTCGTTCGTGCCTACGACGAACTTCGCCGGCGCGAGCGGGTGTGACCATGGACAACACGCTGCGCAGCCTGCGCTTCCGGCGCGAACGCGAAGACTCCTGGCGTCAGCTCGAAACGCTGCTCGCTCAGGCCGAGCGCCGTTCCGCGACCAGCCTCAGCGACGACGAGATGTTGGCCATCCCCGCCCTCTATCGCGCGGCCCTCTCCTCGCTCTCGGTCGCGCGCGCGACTTCGCTCGACCAAGCTCTCATCGACTACCTCGAAGCCTTGTGCGCGCGCGCCTATTTCTTCGTCTACGGCGCGCGCTCCTCGCTGCGCGAGCGCGTCGACAGCTTCTTCGCCCGCGATTGGCCGCACGCCGTGAAGCTGCTCTGGCGCGAAACATTGGCCGCGGCGCTGATCACCCTGGCGGGCGCGATCACCGCCTTCATGCTCGTCTCGGCCGATCCCGACTGGTATTCGGCGTTCGTCTCGCCGGAGATGGCGAACGGTCGCGAACCCGCCGCGTCGACCGAGACGCTGCGCGCCACGCTCTACGCCGGCGCTGACGAAAAGTCGGGCCTCGGCGTCTTCGCGACGTTCCTCTTCACCCACAACGCGCAGATCGCGATCTTCGCCTTCGCCTTGGGTTTCGCGTTCTGCCTGCCGAGCTCGATGCTGCTCGCCTATAACGGCTGCGCCCTGGGCGCGATGTTCGCGGTTTTCGCCGCGCGCGGGCTCGCGCTCGAATTCGCGGGCTGGGTCTTCATCCACGGCGTGACCGAGCTCCTGGCCGTGATCCTCGCGGGTGCCGCGGGCCTGCGCATCGGCTGGTCGATCGCCTTCCCCGGAACGCTGAGCCGCATGCAGGCGGCGGAGCGCGCGGGCCGCCAGGGCGGCGTCGTCATGGTCGGCGTCGTCGTCATGCTCTTTATGGCGGGCCTGCTCGAAGGCTTCGCGCGCCAGCTGATCACCTCCGACGCGTTGCGCTGGACGATCGCGGCGGCGACGGGCGCCGCCTGGGCCGCCTATTTCTACCGCGGAGACCGCAGTGTCGACGATCGCCCTTGAAACGAGAGCCGAGCCGGACGTGCGGGCGCTCGTCACGCCCGAGGGCGTCGATCTGCGCGTGCGCCTGGCCGCCGTCAGCGAGCGCGGCATTGCCCTCATCATCGACCTTTGCATCATCGTCGGCGTGTTGATCGCGCTGACCCTGGCTGCGATCTCCGTCTTGTCCGAGACGAGCTTCAAGGACTCCTCCGAAGTCGCCCAGATCATCTGGCTCCTCGGCTTCTTCCTGCTGCGCAATTTCTATTTCACGCTGTTCGAGTGCGGCAGCCGCGCGGCGACGCCGGGCAAGCGGCTGATGGGCCTGCGCGTCGTTGCGCGCGACGGCGCGGCGCTCACCGCCGATGCCGTCGTGGCGCGCAACGCCATGCGCGAACTCGAGCTCTATCTGCCCATGATCTTCCTGATCTCGCGCGGCGAAGAGGTCGAGGCCTGGATCATCCTCTCCGGCATCGTCTGGTGCGGCATCTTCGTGCTGTTCCCCCTCTTCAACCGCGATCGCTTGCGCGCGGGCGACTTGATCGCCGGCACCTGGGTCTTGAAGACGCCCAAGCAAACCTTGCTGCCCGACCTCACCAGCGACAGCCGGGCGCCCGACGGACTGTTCGCCTTCTCGCTCGCGCAGCTCGACGTCTACGGCGTGAAGGAACTGCAGGTGCTGGAATCGGTGTTGCGTACGGCCGACGCCGCGGCGATGGCCGCGGTCGCCGAACGCATCCGCACCAAGATCGACTGGAACAAGCCGGCGAGCGAGACGGACCAAGAATTCCTAAGCGCCTACTACGCCAGCCTGCGCCGCCGCCTGGAGCAGCGCCTGCTCTTCGGCGTGCGCAAGCGCGACAAGCACGACAGGACCTAGTCGAACACCGACGCGAGCTCGGTGACCCCGACGCCCTCTTTGATTTGGCGCAATTCGAAATAGATCGCAGCCACGCCCACGGTTGCGATCATCGACGTGACTGCCTGCACCGCGGTCATGATGACAAGAAACAAAATCGACGGCTCCACCGCGCCTGCAAGCGCCTCCGCGGAGCCCGGAATGATCAGCGCGATGACGACCTGAACCACGACGGCAAACAGCACGTAGAGCACCACCAGCCCGAAAATCCCCCAACGGTGGTTCTGCGTCAGGCCGGCGCTGCGTTCCATCGCCGCGAAGATGCCCGCCTTCTCGACCACGAGCACGGGGGCCGCCACCGCCCAGCGCAGAGCCAGGTAAACGCCGGGAACGATCAAAAGCAAAAAGCCGACGGCAACCGCAACGCCGATGACGATGCCGAGACCCAGCATCGGCAGCATGACGGCGAGGCCGGTGCTGAGTGCGGCACCCAGCGAAACGCCTTTGCCCGAAAGATCGTCGATCGATGCCCGTGTCAAAGCCGCTTGGAGCAAGAGCCCCGTCAGCAGCGACACCAGCCCGACCAGGACCGTAAGTGCGCCCATCATACCGGGATTGCCCTGCAGCAAAGCGGGGCGCACGACCGAGACGATCAGATAGGGCGCACCCGATAAAATCAGCGACAAGATCAGGAACGGAACGAAATTCCGCCCGATCAAGCCGAACGTCCGCGACGTCACGCGCCCGAAATCGAACCGCGCGCCGCTTCCCTCGGTAACAGCCATGTTCAGCCCCTCGCCGCTCAACAAGCCGACATGCCGATTCAGGCAGCCGTCCACGACTACTGGCACCGACTGGCTAACAAGATATGAACGGCACCATCGGCGGCACGCCCGATCGCAACGTGTCCGCTATGTCCGAGAAATATTGGAGCGGGCGAGGCGATTCGAACGCCCGACCCTAACCTTGGCAAGGTTATGCTCTACCCCTGAGCTACGCCCGCGCTCCATGACGCGCGGGAAATCAGTGCCCGCGCCGAATTAAGGCGCAGGGTTATGGCGCAAAGGCCGGTGCGATGCAATATGTGCCCGCCGAAGGGGAGTGGGGCCTCATGCACCGGATCGTTTTCGCCGCCGTTTGCCTGTTGTCGCTGGCAGCACCTGTGCTTGCCGCAACCCCCGCGCCCGTGCGCATCGAAGGTTATTCGGGCGAAGCGATGGAGCCTTTCATTTCGCGCGACGGCCGCTTCCTGTTCTTCAACACGCGCAACGACCCGGGCGAAAACACCAACATCCATTTCGCCGAATGGAACGGCACCGACTTTACCTATCGCGACGTCCTCCAGGGCACGATCTCCTACGCCCTGGACGGAACGCCGACGATGAGCGGCGACGGACACTTCTGCTTCGTCTCGCCGCGCGAATATCGCCGCACCTTGGTCTCCGTCTATTGCGGCTTGTTCGACGGCACGCGGGTGAACGCCGTCGAGGCGCAAGCGGCCTTGACCGGCGAACGACTGGGCCGTCTTATTTTCGACGTCGAACTGGCCGCCGACGGCCAGTCGCTGATCTTCGCCGAGGGCACGTTCTCCGGCGGCGAGGCGCCGGACGCCGCCGACCTTTACCTCGCGACGCTGACGCCCCAAGGCTTCAAGCGCTCGCCCGACAGCGCGAAGATTTTCGCCGACATCGACACCGACGAGCTTGAATACGCGCCTTCTCTATCGGCCGACGGCCTCGAACTCTACTTCACGCGGCTGACAGGCATCTGGCCGTTTAGCTCGCCCAGGATCTTCCGCGCCACACGCGCAGGCCTCGATCAGCCCTTCGGCAAACCGGCGCGCGTCGCAGGCATCGACGGTTTCGTCGAGGGCCCGTCGATCGCGCCCGACGGCGTGCTCTTCTACCACAAGAAAGTCGGCGGCCGCTTCGAGATCTGGCAGAAGCGGGAGTAGCCCTACGGCGACGCCTCGAGCGCCTTGAGCCTATTCCCATAGGCGCCGCTCAAGCAGCCGACGAAAGATCGTGCCGCGCGCCGGCAGCCGTCGCGCACGACAAGCCAAGCACGCTGATCCCGTTTCAATTCCTGGCGTTTTGCCGCATCCGCTTCCCACGCGAGCTTGTCGGCATAGGCCTCGTACATGTGCCGGTCGAGCCGGGCCAAATCGCGGTCGGCGCAAATCGCCTGCTCGATCTCGCTTTGCGCCTTGGCACAGTCGAACGGCGCCGCGGGCGCGCGCGGATCGGAACGCAGCGTGTCCTTGAGTCTTGCAAGCGGAATATGGACCTCTTGCGGCCCCGCCGCGTAAGCCGCGACCTGATAGGGATTGAAATAGATCGCAAGTTCGGTGGGCAGGAGAATGAACGATGCGAAGTTGCGTGCATTCGCGCCTGCGCCGCGCGCGATCCAGTCCGTGTCCGTCATTCCCTCCGGCCCGCCGAGGTCGCGCTTCAGCTGCGCGATCGAAATCGCGCTGATCCGTTCGATGCCTTTGCGCATGAACAACTCCGCAAGCTCGACGCGCGCGCCGTCGGGCAGCAGGAAGTTGAACGCCTCGAACGTGCTGTTCGGGTGCGCACCGCCCGAATAGGTGTAATAGGTGAAGAGCACCGAAAACATCGCGCTGTCGTTGCGCCGGACCTCATAGCTCAATTCCGCCGACCACGGACCGACAGGCGGCACCTCCTCGCCTTCGGCACCCTTCGCAAACTCCGCCGCGAGGCCGCGCGCCCAAGTCTCGATCTCGCGATCGATCGCTTGCTGGCCGGTGCGCGGATACGAGAGCTCGATCGTATAGGTCGGCTTGTGATCGCTCAGCTTCGCCGTCCGCACAGGAAGCTTGGCGCCCGCGGCGTACACGGGCGCCAGCTGCAGAAGGATCGAAACAAGCACGGCGAAAAAATGTTTGGTGCCCATCTCGCTCTTCGCTATTGGCAGCCCTTGAGGAACCGACCACGACTTCATGCCCAAATCATGACCGAACCGCCGGCCACACCCGAACAGCTTTTCGCGCGCCTCGACGAATTGAAGATCGCGCACCGCACGATCACGCATGCCCCGGTCTTCACCGTCGATGAGGCGAAAGCGCACCGCGGCGCGATCGAAGGCGGCCACACCAAGAACCTGTTCCTGAAGGATAAGCAAGATCGCCTGTTCCTGGGCGTGACGCTCGAAGATTGTGCCGTCGACCTCAAAGCTCTGAGCCCGCTCATCGGCGCCGGCCGCCTGTCCTTCGCCTCGCCCGATCTGCTGCGCACCTACCTCGGCGTCGAACCCGGATCGGTCACGCCCTTTGCCCTGATCAACGACCGCGGCACGCGCGTCACGCCGGTTCTCGATCAAGCGATGCTGGATATCGCACAGCTGAACTTCCATCCGCTCGTCAACACCGCGACGACCGCAATATCGAGCGCAGACCTAGTGCGCTTCGTGAAATCCTGCGGGCATACGCCCCTCATCCTGCGCTTCCCGCGCCGCCCCGCCGCGGTATAAGCTAACCGGCAAAATGGCTTAAGGCTTGGGGGTGGCCCGCTTGGCAACAGCCGAGCGCGCACCCATCTCATGACCGGCCGCAGAACCGAGGGGCGCTCAGAAGACGACCATGGAAACGATTTTGGGACAAAAGACCGGCAACGGCGCGGCGAGCCCCGACGGCCTGATCAAAGACTCCTCCGAACGTACGTTTTCCGCAGACGTGCTCGAAGCCTCGCGCGAGGTGCCGGTCCTCGTCGATTTCTGGGCCCCGTGGTGCGGCCCCTGCAAACAACTGACCCCCGTCCTCGAAAAGGTCGTCCGCGAGGCCAAGGGTGCGGTCAAGCTCGTCAAGATCAACATCGACGAGAACAAGCGCATCGCGCAGCAAATGCGCATCCAATCGATCCCCGCCGTCTACGCCTTCCGCAACGGCCAGCCGGTTGACGGCTTCATGGGCGCGCTCAAGGAATCCGACGTCCGCGACTTCATCAAGCGCCTGGGCGGCGATGCCGGCCCCTCGCCGACCGAAGAATTGACCGCCCTCGCCGAGGAGGCGCTGAAGACCGGCGACCTCGGCACGGCGGCGCAGGCCTACGGGCAGATCCTGCAAGAGGAGCCGCAAAACCCCGTGGCGCTGGGCGGCCTCGCGCGCTGTTACTTGACGAGCGGCGATGTGGAGCGCGCGAAGCAGACGCTCGCCATGGTCCCGCCCGAACACCAAGCGCACGCCGCGATCACTTCGCTCCAGGCCCAGTTGAAACTGGCCGACCAAGCGCAAGCGGCCGGCGACGTGGGCGCGCTCGAGGCGAAATCGAAAGCCGATCCCAACGATCATCAAGCCCGCCTCGATCTTGCCGTGGCGCTTGCCGCGCACGGACGGTCGGAACAGGCGATCGCCGAACTGCTTGAGAGCATCCGCCGCGACCGCAACTGGAACGAAGCCGCCGCGCGCAAACAACTGCTGACGTTGTTCGAAGCGTTGGGCGCCGCCGACCCGGCGGTGCAAAGCGGCCGGCGCAAGCTGTCGTCGATTCTGTTCTCGTGAGCGCGTTCGAATGAGCGGTCCCCGCGCACCCAGCCTCGCCGATATTCCGCCGGTCATTCCGGTGTTCCCATTGGCGGGCGCGCTCCTTCTGCCGCGCGGGCGCCTTCCCTTGAACATCTTCGAGCCGCGCTACCTCGCGATGGTCGACGATGCGCTGCGCCACCATCGCGTCATCGGCATGGTGCAACCGACATGTCAGGAGCAAAAATTTCCGCCGCTCTATTCGATCGGTTGTCTCGGCCGTCTGACCTCGTGGAGCGAGACCGGCGACGGCCGGCTTCTCATCACGCTTACGGGCTTGATCCGCTTTCGCATCGACGCGGAGCTCAAGACGACGACGCCCTACCGCCAGGTCGAAGCGGGCTGCGCACCTTTCGCAGGCGACCTTGCTGAATCGAACGACGAGACGTGCATCGACCGCAAGCGGCTTGGCGCGAGTCTGAAATCCTATTTGAAGTCGCGCAACCTTGAAGCCGACTGGTCTTCGATCGAGCGGGCGCCGGGCGAAGTGCTGGTCAATTCGCTGGCCATGATCTGCCCGTTCGACATCGCGGAAAAGCAAGCCCTGCTCGAAGCGCCGTGCTTGGCGACGCGCGCGCAACTCTTGACCGTGCTGATCGAGATGGCCGCCGCCGGCTCGGGAAGTTCCGAAGGGGGCGCGACGCTGCAATGACGGATGAAGCCAAACCGGGCGAACCCAAAACGCAAGCACGTCCCGACCCGAAACTGCTTGAGATTCTGGTCTGCCCCGTGACCAAGGGCCCGCTCAGTTACGACGCCGCCGCCCAAGAGTTGATTTCGAAATCCGCGCGCCTCGCCTATCCCATCCGCGGCGGCATCCCGATCATGTTGCCCGATGAGGCGCGCCAGCTTTCGGACGACGAGCTGAGGTCGTGAGCGACGCCGCCGCGCCTTGGCCGGTCGACATCGCTTTCAAAAAGGCCGAGCGCATCCTGACCGTGACCTTCGACGACGGCAGCTCGTTCAAGCTGCCCGCGGAATACCTGCGTGTCGAAAGCCCTTCGGCCGAAGTGCAAGGTCACGGCGCGAGCACGAAGGTCATCGTTGCGGGCAAGAAGAACGTCTCGATCTCCAGAATCGAACCCATCGGCCGCTACGCCGTGCGCCTGGTGTTCGACGACGGCCACGACACCGGCCTCTTCTCGTGGGAATACCTGTCGAAGCTCGGCCGCGAGCGGCAAAAGCGTTGGTTTGAGTACGAAGCCCGTCTCAAAGCGGCGGGCTTGAGCCGCGAGGCTTGAGGCGATGCTCCCCCAAATCCCCTTCATCGAGGATTTTTGGTACTTCGTCGCGCTCATCCTTGCGATGCTCGCCTGGCGCATCTGGGGTCATCACGTCGTCGATTTCTTCCGCCGCGCGGAGCAGCGCCGTCGCGACGCCGAGCTGCAGGCCTATTTCGACCGCATGAACCCGCACGCGCATTTCCGCCAGACTGTCGACCACATCAGCGAAGGCACGCCCGCCATCGAGCCCTTCGCGACCGCCGAAGGCGCGCACGACCCGCGCGCCGTGTGGGACGGGAAAATCTTCGCCTCGCTCGCCGAAGCGGAAGCCGCGCGCTGGCGCCACGTCATCATCCAGGCGCGCGACTTCTACATGGACCTCGACCGCACCTACGGCAATCGCGTGCGCGCCCGCCGTTCAAGCGGCACACTCGGCGGCGACGGCGGCACTCCCGGCGGCGAAACCATGCACTGACGCGTGGCCCCAGCGATGCTCGGGGTAGTAGCGCGCCATCATCAGGTCGACATATTCGACGAGATTGAGATAGCCCTCCGCCGAGCGCCGCAGCGGCGAATCGAAGTACGGCGTCAACAAACCGGCCAAGATCCCGAACGCCGTCGCATCGACACCGCTTTCCGTTTCGCCCATCAGATAAGGCTTGTCGCCGAGCAGCGCCGAGAGTGCGCCAAGCGACCGCGCGCCGAGGTCCCAGATTTCGTCCGGAGAATGCCGCCCGATCCCGACGGCGCGCAACGTCGCCGCGACATTCGCCAGCAGTTCGTCCTGCATCTTCGTGCGCATCGGTTCCGCCGCGAACGCGAACCACTGGGCCGGACCTTTGCGGAAATTCTCCGGCACCATGAAGCGCGCGTAAGCCGACACCCATCCCAGGTGATTCTCGAGCATGCGCTCGATCGTCCACGCTTGCGCGCGCTCGAACGTGCTCAAGCCTTCGTCGAAATCGACGCAGTATTTGCGTTCGAGATGCGCGCGGATGAACGTCGAATCCGCGATCCGCTCGCCGTCGTCGTCGATGAACGGCAGCTGCCCCTTGGGCGAGGCTTCGCGCCGCGCGAATTCCTTCACGTAAGCAATCCCGGCCGCTTTCAGCTGCACCTCGGTCTTCGTCACATAGGGGCTGAGTTCGGGCAGGCCGAAAGCCGGACCGCCGCCGAACAGGACAATCGTGCGTTTCGTGGTCATCGAAAGCTCTCCTCAAAGCATGCTCTGTACTTACTGCCACCCTGCTGCCAGCATGCTGTCAGCAGCCTTCGGGCACACTTATGACCACCATGCGACGCGCCGACCGCCTTTTTCAGATCATCCAGATCCTGCGCCGGGCGCGCGGGCCGGTCACGGCCGACGCCATCGCGGCCGAACTCGAAACCTCGAAACGCTCCGTCTATCGCGACATCGCGACCTTGATGGGCCAGCGCGTGCCGATCCGCGGCGAAGCCGGCATGGGCTATGTTCTCGACGCGGGCTTCGACCTGCCGCCCTTGATGCTGACGCCCGACGAAATCGAGGCTGCGGTCTTGGGCGCGCAGCTCGTCGCCAATCGCGGCGACCCTTCGCTCGTCAAAGCCGCGCAAGACCTCATCGCAAAAATCTGCGCGGCCGTGCCCGAGCGCCTGCGCCCCTTCGTGCTCGAGCCCGCGACCGGCGCGCCGACCATGCGCACGATCGCACCCGACGCGATCGACATGGCGCGCCTGCGCGCACAGATCCGCGTCGGCCGCAAGCTCGCGCTCAAATACCGCGACGAACAGGGGCGCGAGACATCGCGCATCGTCTGGCCCGTGACGCTTGCCTACATGGAAAGCGTGCGCATGATCGCCGCCTGGTGCGAACTCAGGCGCGACTTCCGCCACTTCCGCACCGACCGCGTCGCCGAAGCCGACTTCCTCGACGAGCGCTACCCCGAGCGCCCCGTCATCCTGCGCGCGAAGTGGCGCAAGACCCTGGGCCACAAGAAGGCGACGGACACGTAGACGCCTTCACATGCGTATCGGCGTCGGGCCGATTTCATCCCAATTGCGGACATTGCGTGCTTCCGCCGAACGTGGCTGGAGATCGCCGATTGCGGCCGGTCGGCTTGGCTCTGCTGGATCCAGGGCAGTGACCTCATGAAGGTCGGTCGAACGGACTATTCGTTCTGATATTCCGAGAGGAGATCGACACTCCGTCCTAGCTCGGCTAGAACGCCGACATCTCCGCCCTCGGC
>JBGOVA010000211.1:0-7160 GCA_041477875.1 Micropepsaceae bacterium
CGACATGTTGGCGACCTTCGCGCCCTGCAGCGGATTGGCGCCGTCGATCTCGGTGATGCTGCGCGGCGTCGTCTCGGGCGCCTTGATCAAGCGGACATCGGCGGTGTGCGACTGGCCGGCGCGCATATACGTCACGCTGACGGTGTTGCCGATGCCCTTCGTCGCGACGCGGAAGTTCAGGCCTTGCGGATCGTTGACGTCGAAATCGTCGATCTTGGTGACGACGTCGCCAGTGCGGATGCCGGCTTGGGCCGCCGGACCCGTCGGCGAAACGTCGCTCACCAGAAGACCGATCGGGCGATCGAGGCCGATGGACTCGGCGATGTCGGCGGTCACGGCCTGCGTGTCGATGCCGAGCCAGGGCCGCGCCAGCGTCTTGCCGCCGCCAAGCGCGGTCGTGACCACGAGCTTGACCATGTTCGCCGGGATCGCAAAGCCGATGCCGATGTTGCCGCCGGTGCGCGAATAGATCGCGGAGTTGATGCCGATGAGCTGACCGTCGATGGTGACGAGCGCGCCGCCGGAGTTGCCCGGATTGATCGCGGCGTCGGTCTGGATGAAGAACTGGTAGTCCGAGATGCCGGCCTGCGTGCGCGCGAGAGCGGAGATGATGCCGCTCGTCACCGTCTGGCCGACGCCGAAGGGATTGCCGATCGCGAGCACGATGTCGCCGACCTCGGCATCGTCGCTGTTGTGGAAGGCGAGCGTCGGCAGCGGCTTGCCGCCGGCGTTGACGCGCAGGACGGCGATGTCGGTGCGTTCGTCGGCGAGGAGCACCTTCGCCTCGAACTCGCGCCTGTCGGCGAGCGCGACGACGATTTCGTCGGCGTCGGCGACCACGTGGTTGTTGGTGACGATGATGCCGTCACCGCGCACGATGACGCCGGAGCCCAGCGCGCTCTGCACGCGGTCGCCCTTGGGCATGCCGTCGCCGAAGAAGCGGCGAAAGAGCGGATCGTCGGCGAACGGATTCCTGACCTTACGCTTCGAATAGATGTTGACGACGGCCGGCGCGGTTTTGCGCACGACGTCGGCAAAGGACAGCTGAAGCTGCTGCATCGAGGTGGGGACCACGCGGTTGTCGGCTGCGGCTCCCCGGCCGAGGCACGCGACGGTCAAAATCAATCCCAATATCACTAACCAATTCCTAGGCATGTTTTACGTTCCAAAGCTCCGGCTGCGCCCTCGCGCGCCCTAGTTCAAACGGCAGAATTGAGCCGTTTGCAAGGCCGCGGATTGGCGCAAACGAGGCTCATTTTCGCACTGAAGGACCCTGTGTGGCGTGGCGTACACAAGGTACCCTTAATCGGCTCCAAGTTCGGGCACGAAGTTATTGCGCGCCATTTGACAGGGGTCCACTCATCATCTCTTTCTGACAGAACGAGCGTTGGGGGTTCGATTTGCCATGAGCAGGCCCAGGCTTCCGGTTTTGGCGACGGTCCAACGCGTTTACAATCATCTTGGCGAGAACATGCCTGCGTTTGTTGCTGCGGCCGGCGTTTGGGGGATCGCTGCATATGCTGTTCGTGCCGCGCTGACATGGGTCGCGTTGGAGGTCCGCGCGATTCCGTTATTTGCCGCATCGATGCTGATCGTGTGTTTCTCCGGGCTTGCGGCTGCGGCGTTTGCCGTGACATGGCATCGGTTCATCTTGCTACATGAGAATCCGACCAAAACCTCCATGATGAGAGCGGACTTGCTTTTCCGTTATCTCATCCGTGCGGTTATTGTTCTCGTCGCGTACGTGATGGTCGTGGTGTTCGTTGCGTTCATGACGACGCAGATTGTCGGCCCGTCGAGCAGCTCAGGCGCGTGGATAGCCGCCACTGCCGCACCGCTTGGCTTGGCCATAGCGCTGGCCCTTTTGTTGTCGCGCTTGAGCCTTGCGTTTCCCGGCGTGGCAATCGGAGAGCGCCGTATGACGCTCTTGACGTCGTGGAAGTTCACAGCGAACAACAGTTGGCGTCTGCTCTTCGCCAGCGCCCTTGTGATCGTTCCCATCTCGATCGTAAGTGCTTTTGCACATGCCGCCGTGGACCAGCTCGGCGAGCGAACCACGGCGGGGGTGTTGCTGATGGCAGCCGTGGACGTCATGTTCTTGTTCCTGACCACAGCGCTCGCGGTCGCATTGGCGTCATTCGCGTACGATCACTTTGTCGGCCCCGCCGAAGACCGTCCGCCCGCCTCTCATTTCAACTGACGGCTACATCGTCCACGCGCCGCCGGCGTTGGAGCGGTAGCCCATGGCTTTGTACGCCTCGTCGACCAAGGCTTGGCCGCGGTCGTTGAGCAAGAGGCCCAGGCCCATCTGGTTCATGGTGTAGCCGAAGGCCATTTTGCATTCGGGATCGGCGAAGCCGATCGAGCCGCCGGCGCCGACGTGGCCGAAGGCGGCCTCCGAAAGAAGGCAGCTGGCGCTGTCGGCGGGCGGCAGCCGGCGGTTGTCCATCGACTTCATGTAGCCGAGCGCAAAGCGCGACGGGATGACGAGCGTGCCGTCCTGATGCGTTGCCATGGCGACGCGGCCCATGCGGGTCAGCGTGTCTTGGCTCACCAGGCGCGTGCCGTTCAGCGCGCCGCCGTTGGCGAGCGGCGCGTAGAGGCCGGCGAGGCCCCGCGCGTTGGTGATGCCGTTCGCCGCGCCGATCTCGGCCGCATGGCCTTCGCGCGAGTTGGCGTCGAAGGCCAGGAAATCGCGCAGGAAGAAATGCGAGGCGGAGGTCGTGTCCGTCATCGCCTTTTGGAAGAAGCGCGATTGCATGGCCTCGGGGGTCGGGCTTGCGGGCAGCATCGGCGCGACGCGGTGTTCTTGGCTCTCAGGCAGGCCGATCCAGAATTCGAGACCCAAGGGCTTTGCGACTTCGTCGGCGAAGAATCCGCCGAGGCGCTTTTTGCCGGCGCGGTGGACGAGTTCGCCGACGATCCAGGACATGGTGATCGCGTGATAGCCGTTGCGCGTGCCGGGGGGCCAGAACGGCGCCTCCTTCGCGACGACGCCGACCATGTGGTCGTAGTCGTAGAATGCGCCGGGTTTCGGCACTTCGCGGACGTGGGGCACGCCGACCGAGTGGTCGAGCGTCATGGCGACGGTCGCCGCCTCTTTGCCGTTCTGTCCGAATTCCGGCCAATATTTCGTGACGAGGGCGTCGAGATCGAGTTGGCCGCGGTCGGCCAGCATGTGCGCGCAGAGCGACATCGCGCCCTTGGTCGAGGAGAAGACGATGGAGAGCGTGTCTTTTGTCCACGCCTCGCCGCCGGGCTTCGCGCGGCCGCCCCACAGGTCGACGAGCGGTTTGCCCTCGACACTGATGGCGCAGCTGGCGCCGACTTCGCCGCGCGCCTCGAAGTTCGTGACGAAGGCGTCGAGGACGCCCGAGAATTTCGGGTCGCAAAATCCTTCGACGGTTCCGGCCTTGGTCGCTAGGGAGATCGTCGTCATCGGTCGAGCCTCGGGAATGATCGTTGCTGCGACGTTATGCGAGCCTCGACGCCCGGTGCAAACAAAAAGGGCGACCGCTTGGCCGCCCTCGGAATGACATCGGTGGCAGGCGCCTTAGGCTTGGGCGCCCTCTTCCGCCTTGGCCTGGACGGGGCCTGAGTCCTTGCCCTTCGCCGCGACATCGCGCTCGACGAATTCGATGACCGCGAGCGGGGCGTTGTCGCCAAAGCGGAAGCCTGCTTTCAGTACGCGGGTGTAGCCGCCTTTGCGTGCGGCGTAGCGCGTCGCCAGCGTGTCGAAAAGTTTCGCGACCGTCGTGGTGTCGTTCCTCAGCTGCGAGAGCGCCTGGCGGCGCGCGTGCAGGTTCGTCTTGCCGCGCTTGCCCAGGGTCACGAGCTTCTCGACGATCGGGCGAAGTTCTTTCGCCTTGGGCAAGGTCGTCGTGATCTGCTCGTGCTTGATGAGCGCCGTCGCCAAGTTGACGAACAGCGCTTTGCGGTGGCTTGAAGTGCGGTTGAGCTTTCGGCCCGCTGAACCGTGGCGCATGAGACTAGTTCCCTATTTCCGTTCTGGCGCTTCGAACGCTCAGTATTGATCCTCAAACTTGCGCGCCAGGTCTTCGATGTTCTCGGGCGGCCAGCCCGGCACTTCCATGCCGAGATGCAAGCCCATCGACGCCAGCACTTCCTTGATCTCGTTCAGCGACTTGCGGCCGAAGTGGGGCGTGCGCAGCATTTCGGCCTCGGTCTTTTGGATGAGATCGCCGATGTAGACGATGTTGTCGTTCTTCAGACAGTTCGCCGAGCGCACAGAAAGTTCGAGCTCGTCGACCTTCTTCAGGAGCGCCGGATTGAACGGCAGATCGGTCTTCTGCTCTTCGGTCTTCTTCTCGCGCGGCTCCTCGAAGTTGATGAAGATCGAAAGCTGGTCCTGGAGAATGCGCGCGGCATAGGCCACAGCGTTCTCCGGCGAGATCGCGCCGTTGGTTTCGACGGTCAAGGTCAGCTTGTCGTAGTCGAGGATCTGGCCTTCGCGCGTGTTCTCCACGCGGTAGGAAACCTTCCTGACCGGCGAGAACAGCGAGTCGACCGGCACCAGGCCGATCGGCGCGTCGTCGGGACGATTGCGTTCGGCCGCGACGTAGCCCTTGCCCGAGTTGATCGTGAATTCGATGCGCACGCGCGCGCCGTGGTCGAGGTTGCAGATCACGAGGTCGGGGTTGAGGATGTCGACGTCGGCGACGCCGGTGATCTGGCTCGCCTTCACTTCGCCCGGGCCTTCGGCCTTCAAGACAAGGCGCTTGGGCCCGTCGCTGTGGAGCTTCAGGGCAAGCTGCTTGATGTTCAGCACGACGTCGGTGACGTCTTCGCGCACGCCGGGGATCGACGAGAATTCATGCAGCACGCCGTCGATCTGGATCGACGTCACGGCGGCGCCTTGCAGCGAGGAGAGCAGTACGCGGCGCAGCGCGTTGCCGAGCGTCAGGCCGAAACCGCGCTCGAGCGGCTCGGCCACGATCACCGCGTGCGTGCGCGGCGTGTTGCCGGTATCGACCTGCAGCTTTGCCGGCTTGATCAGTTCCTGCCAATTCTTCTCAATCACGGTCATGTCCTTCGGCGAATGCAAACGGGGGGTGTCTTGCTCGGTCATACGCGGCGACGCTTGGGCGGACGGCAGCCGTTGTGCGGGATCGGGGTCACGTCGCGGATCGTCAGGATGGTGAAGCCCGAGGCCTGGAGCGCGCGCAACGCGCTCTCACGGCCGGAACCCGGACCGGCGACTTCGACATCAAGCGTGCGCACGCCGTGTTCCATCGCCTTCTTGCCGGCGTCTTCGGCGGCGACCTGGGCGGCGTAGGGCGTCGACTTACGCGAACCCTTGAAGCCCATGGTGCCCGACGACGACCAGGCGACCGTGTTGCCCTGCGCGTCGGTGATCGTGATCATCGTGTTGTTGAACGTCGCGTTCACGTGGGCGACGCCCGACGTGATGTTCTTGCGCTCTTTCTTGCGCACGCGCGTTTTCTTTTCCGTCACCATCTCTCAGTTCATCCTCTTGGCGGCGCGCGCCCTGCGCGCTGCGATTTGAATTCCACTAGCCCTTCGACGGGGCGATCTTCTTGCCGGCGATCGGCCGCGCGGGACCTTTGCGCGTGCGCGCGTTCGTGTGCGTGCGCTGGCCGCGGACGGGCAGCCCCTTGCGATGGCGCAAGCCGCGATAGCAGCCCAGGTCCATCAGGCGCTTGATGTTCATCGCGACTTCGCGGCGAAGGTCGCCTTCGACCACGTACTCGCGGTCGATGATCTCGCGGATCTGAATGACTTCGGCGTCGGAGAGCTGATTGACGCGACGCTCGTCCTTGATGCCCACCTTCTTGCAGATCTCGACCGCGTTGATCGGGCCGATGCCGTGGATGTAGCGCAGCGCGATGTGAACGCGCTTGTTGGTCGGAATATTCACGCCTGCGATGCGGGCCACGGGGAAGCTCTCCTAAATAGGTCTCAATTCACTTTTTTCAACGACTTAGCGACTTCAACGACGAAACGCGCCACGCCCGGGTTGCCCCAGGGCAGCGTCCGCGCCCAACTGTTACTTGAGGGCGCGGAGTATAGGTAATTTTCTTACCCGGTCAACCACTTGGGAAGCCATGATTTTCCAGGTTTTCCACTGCCGAGAACGGCGTCGATCTGGGCCGTGACTTCGTCGATGGACCTCATGCCGTCGACCCGCCGGATTCTCCGTTGGGCCTCGTAATACGGCAGGATCGGCGCGGTTTCGGCCTTGTAGACGCTCAGGCGCCTCTTGAATGTCTCGGGATCGTCGTCGGAGCGGACCGGCTCGCCTTTGGCGCGAGTCTCGGCTGCGCGGGTCTCCACCCGCTTGATCAAGGCCGCTTCGTCGACCTCCATCACGATCACGACGCCGACCTCCAGGTCCTTGCCCTTCAGCATCTCGTCGAGCGCCTTGGCCTGGTTGACCGTCCGGGGGAACCCGTCGAGCACAAAGCCGTTCTTGCAGTCGGCCTGGCCGATGCGCTCGCCAATGATGCCGACCACGATCTCGTCGGGCACGAGCTGGCCCTTGTCCATGATCGCCTTGGCGCGTTTGCCGACCTCGGTTCCTTGGGCGATGGCGGCGCGCAGCATGTCGCCCGTCGAGAGATGGGCGATCCCATACTTCTCGTGGATGCGCTTGGCTTGCGTGCCTTTGCCCGCCGCCGGCGGACCGAAGAGAACAATGATCATTGACCGCGCGGACTCTTGAAGCGCGCCTTCTTGATCAGGCCTTCGTACTGGTGCGCGAGCAAATGGCTGTGAACCTGGGCGATCGTGTCCATCGTGACGCTGACGATGATCAGGAACGACGTGCCGCCGAGCAGCAGCAAGTTGCCGCCGTACTGGGCGAGGATGAATTCGGGAACGAGGCAGACGATGACCAGGTAGCCCGCGCCGACGACCGTCAGCCGTGTCAGGGCGTAGTCGATGTAATCCGCCGTCTTCTTGCCGGGGCGGATGCCGGGAATGAAGCCGCCGTACTTCTTCAAATTGTCGGCCGTGTCGACCGGATTGAAGACAACGGCCGTGTAGAAGAAGGCGAAGAAGACGATGCCGAGCCCGTAGAGCGCCATGTAGAGCGGCTGACCGTGGCTGATCAGCCGGATGATCTCAGCGACCCAGTCGGGCGTGTTCGCCGCGTTGAACTGCGCGATCGTCAGCGGGAG
>JBGOVA010000299.1:0-3708 GCA_041477875.1 Micropepsaceae bacterium
GAAGGCGCCGGCAAGTTCATGGCGGAGGTTCTGCAACCGATCAATCAATCGGGCGATGAGGAAGGCTGCCACTACGAGAACGGCGTGGTGCGCACGCCGAAGGGATTCAAGGAAGCCTATAAGGCTTATTGCGAGGCCGGATGGAACCGGCTCGGCGTGCCCGAGCAGTTCGGCGGCGCGGGGTTGCCGATCATTTTGACGTTCGCCGTCGCCGAGATGGGGTCGTCGTCGAACCAGGCGTTCACGATGTATCCCGGGCTGACGTCGGCGGCTTATTCGGCGTTGATCGCGACAGGTGCGCCGTGGATGCGCGAGCACATCGTTCCCAAGATGGTCGCTGGCGAGTGGACGGGGACGATGTGCCTCACCGAGCCGCATTGCGGGACCGATCTCAGGCTGATGAAAACGAAAGCCGTCGAGCAGGCGGACGGGACCTATCGGCTTTCGGGGACGAAGATCTTCATCTCCGGGGGCGACCACGATTTGACCAACAATATCGTTCATATGGTGATCGCGAAAATACCGGACGAGAACGGGAAGATTCACGACGATCTTTCGACCGTCAATTTCTTCATGGTGCCGAAATTCCTGGTTTCCGAGGACGGAAAAATGGGGGCGCGCAACGGCGTTTCAACCGGCTCGATCGAAAAGAAAATGGGGATCAAGGCGAACGCGACGGCGGTACTTAATTTCGACGAGGCGGCGGCTTGGCGCCTCGGGCCCAAGCCGCAGCCGAGGGTTGAGGGTAAGGGGTCGTCGAGCGCCGGCATGAAGGGCATGTTCGGGATGATGAACGCGGCGCGGCTCGGTGTCGGCGTGCAAGGTGTGGCCGTGGCGGAGGTCGCTTATCAGAACGCGGTTGCCTACGCCAAGGAGCGCTTGGTCGGGCGTTCGCTGACCGGGCCCAAGGCGCCGGACAAGCCCGCTGATCCCGAGATCGTGCATCCGGACGTGCGGCGCATGCTGCTCTTCGCGCGCACGGCGGCGGAGGGCGGGCGCGCGCTGGCGACGTGGATCAGCTATCTGCTCGGCGTTGCCAGCAGCAAGCGCTCGGACGCGGAGCGGCAGGAGGCGGGCGACATCGCCGATCTGCTCACGCCCGTCATCAAGGCGTTTTGCACGGACATGGGCTTCGACGCGGCGAACGCGGCGATGCAGGTGTTCGGCGGCCACGGCTACATCCGCGATCACGGCATGGAGCAATTCGTGCGCGACGCGCGCATCAACCAGACCTATGAGGGCGCGAACGGCGTGCAGGCGCTCGACCTCGTCGGCCGCAAGCTCTCGCGCAACGGGGGCCGCGCGCCGTTTGCGCTGTTCCGAATGATCGGCGAATTTTGCGCGGCGGAAACGTCGGACGCGATGAAGCCGTACGTCGAGCCCGTGAAAGCGGGCCTCGCACGGCTGCAGGACGCGACGATGTGGCTGGCGCAGAACGGGATGAAGAATCCGGACAACGCGGGCGCGGCCTCGGTCGACTATCTGCGCATGTTCGGGCTCGTCGTCATCGGCTATCTGTGGGCGCGTCAGGCGAAGGCAGCGCAGGCGAAGCTCGCGGCGAAGGCCGGGAACGCGGCGTTCTATGAGGCGAAGCTCGTCAGCGCGCGGTTCTGGATGGAGCGCATGCTGCCCGACACCGCCTCGCTCAATGAGCGCGTGAAGGCGGGCGCGGACGGGCTCATGATGCTCGACGCGGCGAACTTCTGAGCGGCGCGAAATACAGGGAAGTCGAATTCGCATCAATCCGTGCCGTCACGCCGTCACATCGGCGGAATTGCGCCATTTGTGCCGTCACGCCGCCATCACATGTGACGTCACGCGGCATACTCTTGCCGACAGGTTCAAGTCGCAGCCGAACGCGCGTGAAACGGCGTCGGAAAATCGTGGAACAAATATAGAACTTCGCGGCGGCGGCAACAAGTAAGATTCACGCGAAGCCGCGAAGAGAACAAAGACGCGAAGGGACATGCGTCTTCCTTCGCGCGTCGACGCACGGCGCTTCGCGCCACGCCTTTGTCTTCCTTCACGGCTTCGCGTGAATCCTCCTTCCCGCGCAGCATCGCAATCCGCGTGGTATAAGTCCCGGCAGCGATGAGAGATCGTCGGCTGGGTCGCCTATTGCAAGGATCCGGACGGCAACATCTTCGGGCTGCATCAGCAGGATCCGAACGCGAAGTAGCCGTTCGAGGTCTGCGATTTCGTGGAGGCCAAGGGTTTCAATCGCGGCGACATGTCCTCGCGTCGGACAATGTCGTCATTCCCATTCCCCTATTCTCGCTGCCGGATGCGCGCGCCTTCGCTCACGCGGTCGCTAGGGTGCAGCACGACCTGATCGTCCTCTGTAAGGCCGGACAGCACTTCCGCAACGCGATTGTTGCGGTGTCCGATCGCGATCTCCGTCGTCTGCGCGCGGCCGCCCGCAAGCTTGAACACCGCCCATTTGTCGTTGACGCGAAAAAGAGCACCGATCGGCACGGTCAAAACCTTGTCGCCCTTCCAGGTCACGACATGGACGATGACACGATAGTCGTGACCGAGATTGCGCCGTTGCTGCGGCGGATCCGTAAAATCTACGATGGTGCGCACGCGCTGCTCTTCGATGCCAAGGGCTGAGACCTTCACAAACCCCGCAGGCTCGATGCGCTTGACGCGACCTTCGATGGGCGCACCGCCCCAGCCGTCGATGTGAACGGGCGCGCCCTCCCGCACTTGAACCGCATCTGTCGACAGAAGCTCTGCAACGATCTCCAAGTCCTGCGGATCGCCGATTTCGATCAGAGGCGTGCCGGCTTGAACGACCGCCTCACTCTCCTGCGGCCGCTTCAGCACTTGCCCCGTCACGGGTGCGCGGATTTGCACGCAGCATCCCGGATTATCCCCATCGCCCGACATCGCGGCGTCGACCGGGTTCTGCAGCCTTGCCGCCGCGCTCGCCCGTTCGTCGCGACGAACCTGCAGCTCGGCCACGGCACTCGCCAGGGCCGCCTCGTTTGTCTTCGTATCGGCGGTCGCTTTGTCCAGGGCGGCAGACGACACCGTGCCTTGGGCCGCGAGCTTACGGAATCGATCGAGCTGAAGCTTCGAATAGTTCAGCGCCGCTTCGATCCGGCGGCGCTCGGCCTCGGCCAGCGCGACGGCGGCACCGGCCGCCGAAAGGGCGGCAGCCAATTCCTGATGTAGACGCGGATCGTGAAAGCTCGGCGCCGTCGGCTTCATGACGGCGACGACCGTGTCGCTCGCCTTGACTTGATCGCCGACTTCGCGGCCGGAGCGCAAAACCGTTCCAGTCAGCGGCGCCGAGATGGTGTAAATGTGCCGCACGCGCGTTCGCGCGTCGTCGTCCACAGTCACCTCCATCGCCGATCGCGCCACGGTCGCCAGATCGACCGGAACGGGACTGGGCCAAGCGAGCCACACGAGGGCGATCACAGCGACGACGACAGCGGCAATGGCCGGCAGGCGTTTTGTCGAGATGGTGGGCATCGTTCAATCCCGGGTCTTGAGAACGGAAACAAGATCGAGTGCGTAGACGCGGCCGCGCACTACAAGAGCTGAGAATAAGGCTGCAGCGATAACGGTTACGCTTGCGAGGGCATAGGTGAAAGGCTCGACCACGAGCCGCACGCGCATCAATTCGCCGGCGAGCCGCGTCTGCATGATCCAGGCGAGCCCATAGCCGATGGCCCAGCCTGGCGGCTGCGCGAGCAC